>NZ_JBISBU010000097.1:0-11609 GCF_044385805.1 Haloferula sp. A504 | reverse complement strand
CAATTCTATCATCGGGAGTTAATACGCAGCCGCAATGATGACTATATCTGCCACACTCAAGAAATCCGAAATAATGATGCCGAGAAGTATACAATTGGGATGACTAGGGGAATGCGTCCAAACCAATTCTACCCCATCAAAAGGTCGGCGGATTCGGTTGAGTATCTACCTCCAGAAACAAGAGTTTGGAGATTCGAACCCGGCACGATGCAACGTCAGATAGACGAAGGAAACATCATATGGCCTGAGGACAACCCTTCCGGGAACATGAGTCGCCCACGTTTCAAAACTCGATTTCAGGCTGACGATTCTCATTCTACTTCAAACCCAGTGTCTACGTGGGTCGAGCCTGTCGGCCCTAAGAAACCCAGTGAACGCCGCACAAGGTTTTTTTCCGCATTGAATCAATCAGCCACCAAAGAAGTTCGAGAGCTATTCGGCGCGCAGGTCTTTGATTATCCAAAGCCTGTAATTTTGATCGAAAGCCTTATCGAGGTTGGTTCCAGACCTGGCGACTTGATTGCAGACTTCTTTGCCGGTAGTGGATCCACTGCTCATGCCAGCTTCAGCTCGGGGGGGAGAAGGTTTCTGAGCATCCAGCTACCCGAACCCGTTAGCATCACCGGTTACAAGACGATTGCCGACCTTTGCAAGGAGCGCATTCGTCGCGCCGGGGCAAAAATCCGCGCCGAGCTGGAATCGAAGAGCGCCGAGCAAGCGGATCAACTCGACCTCGATCCACCATCCACCATCCACCATCCATCATCCCCCGATCTCGGCTTCCGCGTCTTCAAGCTCGCGCCGTCGAACTTCAAGCGCTGGGACGGCGAGGCGGCGGCCGAGTCGGAGAACGCCATCCAGCAGCAACTCGAGGCCCACCTCGACCACCTCGCCAGCCACGCAACGGAGGAGTCCATCCTCTTCGAGATCCTGCTCAAGGCCGGCTTCGAGTTGACCTGCCCGGTCGAGAAGCTCGAACTCGCCGGCCATCCGGTCTATTCGGTCGAGGATGGGTCGCTTCTCCTCTGCCTCGCCGACCGCATCGGCCCCGAAATCATTGACGCCGTGGCCGAGCGCCATCCGCTCCAGTTCCTCTGTCTCGACAAGGCCCTCCACGGCGACGACGCCCTCAAGGTCAACGCCCTCGAAACCTTCCGCGCCCTGCAGCCCGAAATCCAGTTCCGCACCGTCTGAGGCAATGGACGACGATCTCCCTCCACCGGCCGGTGAATTCCTCCTCTATGCCACCGAGGACGGCCGGACCCGGGTGGAGTGCCGCTTCGAGGCCGAGACGCTGTGGCTCAGCCAGAAGCTGATGGCGGAGCTTTTTGAGACGACCCCCCAGAACATCACGCTCCACCTCAAGGCTCTCTACGAGGACGGTGAGATCGACGAGGAGGCAACCTGTAAGGAATACTTACAAGTTCGGGTGGAGGGGGAGCGCTCCGTCCGCCGGTCGGTGCGCCACTACAATCTCGATGCCATCCTCGCCGTCGGCTACCGGGTCCGCTCGGTCCGCGGGACGCAGTTCCGCCGCTGGGCCACCGAGCGGCTCCGAGAGTATCTGGTGAAGGGTTTCACCATGGACGACGAGCGACTCCGGAACCCGCCCGTCGCCGGTTCCGGCATCCCGGACTACTTCGACGACTTGCTGGAGCGGATCCGCGACATCCGCGCGAGCGAGCGCCGGATGTATCTGCGGGTGCGTGAGATTTTCGCCATGGCGGGCGACTACGAGCCTTCATCCAAGGAGACGACCAAGTTTTTCCAGACCATCCAAAACAAGCTGCATTTCGCCGCTACCGGACTCACCGCCGCAGAGCTGATCGACCAACGGGCGGACGCCACAAAGGCGAACATGGGGTTGACGAGTTGGAAGGGCGGCGTGGTCCGCAAGGGGGATGTGACCGTGGCGAAGAACTACCTGAAGGACGGCGAGATCGATGAACTCAACCGCATCGTTGTGATGTGGCTCGACTTCGCCGAGGACCAGGCGAAGCGACGGCGGCAGATCTTCCTCAAGGACTGGCGGACGAAGCTCGACGACTTCCTTCGCTTCAATGACCGTGAAGTGCTGGAGAACCCCGGATCCGTATCCAAGGAGGAGGCGGACGCTCACGCGGCGACGGAATACGAGGCCTTCGTCGTGCGGCGGCGGGCGCTGCTGGAAGCCGAAGGCGCGAAGGAGAATCTCAAGCGGCTGGAAGAGATCGCCGGGGAGATCCCGGCAAAACCGACCGAAAGGAAGAAACGGAAGGAACCATGAAATTCCAATTCGACGCCCACCTGCCGCACCAGACCACCGCCATCGACGCAGTGCTCGGCCTTTTCGAGGGCAGCGAGGCCGCCGATTCGCGGGACGTGGCGACGGCCTTCCAGACCTTCGACACCGAACTTTTCCGCGGGACCGTCCAGACGCCGATGGGCGTCGGCAACGCCGTCCTCGCCCGCGACGGTCTGCTGCAGCGAATCCGGGCCGTGCAGGAGCGCAACGGCATCGAACCCTCGCCCTCGCTGGGCATCCGCTACGCGGACTCAGACGGGTCGGACTGCCCGCATTTCTCCATCGAAATGGAGACCGGCACCGGCAAGACCTACGTCTATCTGCGGACCCTCTTCGAGCTGCACCGGCACCATGGCTTCGCCAAGTTCATCATCGTCGTGCCCTCCGTGGCGATCCGTGAGGGCACGCTCAAGACCCTGGAGATGACCCGCGAGCACTTCCGTTCGCTCTACGACCAGGTGCCCTACGATTTCTTCGTCTATGACTCGAAGAAACTGGGCAAGATCCGGCAGTTCGCCTCGAGCAACCAGCTCCAGATCATGGTGATCAACATCGACGCCTTCCGCGGCAAGAAGGATTCGAGGATCTTCAACGACCGCCGCGACCAGCTCTCCGGGCACAAACCCTCCGAGTTCGTCGCCAGCGCGAACCCCATCGTGATCATCGATGAGCCGCAGTCGGTGGACAACACCCCGGCGTCCCAGAAGGCGATCCTCTCCCTCAATCCGCTCTGCACGCTGCGCTACTCCGCGACGCACCGGAATCCGTATCACCTGCTCTACCGCCTCGACCCGGTGCAGGCCTACGACCGGCACCTGGTCAAAGGCATCGACGTTTCCTCATCCTACACGACCGGGACCACCTCGCAGGCCGATCCTTTCCTCAAGGTCGAGAAGGTCGACCTGCGCGAAGGCGGCGGGTCGATCCGCGCCAAGGTCCGTCTCCTCAAGGCGGGATCCTCGAAGACCTCGCTGGTTACGATCAAGAAGGGCGACAACCTGCAATCCAAGGCTGGCGGCAACGAGGCCTACAGCGGGAACTGGATTGTCCGCGAAATCAATGCGGCGCCGGGCAGCGAGTACATCGAGTTCGCCAACAGCCGGGCGGTCGCGCTCGACGATGAGCTGGGCGGTTCGAATGACGAGATCCTGCGCGAGCAGATCCGCGAGACGGTGAAAGTGCATGCCGAGCGGCTCAACCAGCTCGCGCCGAAGGGCATCAAGGTGCTTTCGCTGTTCTTCATCGACAAGGTGGCGAACTACCGGGAGCGCACCAGCGACGGAACCCCGCTCAAGGGCCGTTTTGCCGAATGGCTCGAAGAGACCTATCGCGAGATTGCCGCCCACCCGGTGCTCGGCAAGCACCTCAATCACCCCGCCGAAACCGTTCACGACGGATACTTCTCCGGCGACAAAAGCGGCTGGAAGGACACCAGTGGCACGACCAAGGCGGACACCGATACCTATGAGCTGATCATGAAGGACAAGGAGCGCCTGCTTTCCCCCGCGGAACCGCGCCAGTTTATCTTCAGCCATTCGGCCCTCAAGGAAGGCTGGGACAATCCGAACGTCTTCCAAATCTGCACGCTGCGCGAAATGGGCACGGACACTGAGCGGCGGCAGACGTTGGGCCGCGGCCTGCGCCTCGCCCGCGATGCCGAGGGGGCGGTGATCCATGATCCGCAGGTCAACCGCCTGACCGTTGTCTGCAACGAACGCTTCGAGGACTACGCGAAGGCACTGCAGAGCGACATCGCAGACGCTTCGGGCATCGAGTTCGGCAAGGTCAAGCCCGACGCCTTCCGGGAACTCGTCCGGCCGGGCGAAAGCGATCCCATCGGGAAGGACGCTTCCCGCAAACTCTGGGACGAACTCAAGAGCCGCGAATACCTCACCGTCAAGGGCGAGGTCACCGACAGGTTCACTCCAGATCAGGAGGGTTTTGTCTTGGATACCAGCGACGAATTCCGCGACCTCCGTCCACAGGTCATCGACCTCATCCGCCACATGTCGTTCACCTCGCGGATCCGCAATCGCCGCGAGCGGCGCCGGATCAGGCTCAACAAGGCGGTCCAGCTGACTCCCGAGTTCGAGGAACTCTGGCGTCGCATCAGTCAGCGCACCAAGTATGCCGTGGAATTCTCCACCGACGCGTTGATCGCCTCGGCGGTCGAGGAGATGAGAAAAATCCCCGACATTCCCGAAATCACGATCGCGACCTCGAAGACGCAGGTTGAACTGACTGAGGGAGGCGTGCGCGGCACCACCGTCCGCGAGAGCACTGCCAAGACCCTCACGAACACCCGGCTGCCCGACATCCTTGGGCACCTCCAGAGCGAAACGCGGCTCACCCGGGCGACCCTGGCGAGGATCCTCATCGACTCCGACCGGCTGGCCGACTTCCTCAAGAACCCATCGGTCTTCTCGACCTGGGCCACCAAGGCCGTCAACAAGGCGCTCAGCGCCATCGTTGATGACGGGGTCACTTACCACCGCGTGAATGGCCTCGCCTACGAACAGAGGCTTTTCGACGAAGACGACAGCGAGGAAATCACCGCCTACGCATCCCGCCTCTACGAGGTGCAGAACAAATCCAAGGCCCTCTACGACGTCATCGAATGGGAATCGGAGATCGAGAAGGACTTCGCCAAGGCACTTGATGCCCGGGAAGAAGTGAAGCTCTTCTTCAAGCTGCCCCGCTGGTTCAAGATCCCGACTCCGGTCGGCCCCTACAACCCTGACTGGGCGATCGTCACCGGCGACGAGAACAAGGTTTACCTCGTCCGGGAGACGAAGAGCACATCCGACCCCAACGCCCGCCGGGACCGCGAGAACCAGAAGATCAAGTTCGGCAAGCGCCACTTCGAGGCCCTGAGTGCCGTCGAGGCCGATGCCGTCGATTTCAGGGACTGCGTGACCCTCCGTGAGGCGCTCGCCAGCCTCGAACGCGCCTGAATCACGCGGCTCGCCTTCCCCCTTGCCCAATCGGGTGGCACCACCCAGATTCCCGCCCATGAGCGACGCCTCCACCACCACGAGGTCCGTGTGCATCGCGGGCACCGGCAGCTACGTGCCCGAGCAGGTTCTCACCAACGCCGACCTCGAGAAGCGGGTCGCGACCACCGACGAATGGATCGTCACCCGCACCGGCATTCGCGAGCGACGCATCGCCGCCGAGGACGAGTTCACCTCGCACCTCGCCACCAATGCGGCCAACAAGGCCCTCGAGCAGGCCGAGCTCGACCCCAAGGACCTGCAGCTCATCATCGTCGCGACCATCACGCCCGACACGCTGACGCCTTCGACCGCCTGCTACGTCCAGCAGAACCTCGGGGCCTTCGGCTCGGTCGCCTTCGACATCTCGGCGGCCTGCTCCGGCTTTCTCTATGCGATGAAGATCGCCAAGCGCCTGATCTCCGACGGCGCCTTCGACAACGCACTCATCATCGGCGCGGAGAAACTCTCGTCCTTCGTCAACTGGGACGACCGCTCCACCTGCGTGCTTTTCGGCGACGGCGCCGGCGCCGCGGTGCTCAAGCTTCGCGAGGACGACGACGATGGCGAGATCCTCGCCACCGAAATGGGCACCGACGGCCGCCAGACCCGCCTGCTCAACATCCCCGGCGGCGGTTCCGCCTGTCCGATCACCAGCGAGAACGCCGACCAGCACCTCAACACCCTCGCCATGCTCGGCAAGGAGGTCTTCAAGCACGCGGTCCTGCGCATGAAGCAGTCGGCCGAACTGGTCATCGAGCGCTCCGACCTCAAGCCCGCGGACATCGACCTCGTCGTCCCCCACCAGGCCAACCTCCGGATCATCGATGCGATCGCCGAGCGACTCGACGTTCCCTACGATCGCGTCTTCACCAACCTGCAGAAATACGGCAACACCTCCGCCGCCGCCGTGGCCATCGCCCTCGACGAGGCCCACCGCTCGGGACGCATCCCGAAGGGGGGACACGTCGTGATGGTCGCCTTCGGGGCCGGCCTCACCTGGGCCGCCGCCGCCATCAAGTGGTAGGCAAGACAGAAGACCGGGAGAAGGAAGACGCAAGACTCCCGCTTCCAGCCCGCATCGCCCTGTGCCTCCAGTCTTCAGTCTTCTGTCTTCCCGTCTTCTGTCTCCATGAAGTACCGCACGTCCCCCGCCGACCTTGAAGGCATGCCGCCCGGCGTGCCGCACATCATCGGCAACGAAGCCGCCGAGCGCTTCTCCTTCTACGGGATGAAGGCGGTGCTGGCGGTCTACATGGCGCAGTACCTGCACCTGATGGACGGCACTCCGGGCACGCCCATGTCCGAGGCCTCGGCCACCGCGAAGGTCCACCTCTTCAACACGGCGGTGTATTTCACCCCCCTGCTCGGCGCCCTCCTCAGCGACCTGTTCGTCGGAAAGTATCGCACGATCATCTGGCTCTCGGTGGTCTACTGCATGGGCCACGGGGCCCTCGCCCTGATGGGCACCACCGGCTCGGCCTCGGTCTGGCTCATCCTCGGACTCGCCCTGATTTCCCTCGGGTCCGGAGGCATCAAGCCGTGCGTTTCCGCCCATGTGGGGGACCAGTTCGGCGCCAGGAACAGCCACCTGCTTCCGCGCGTCTTCAACTGGTTCTACTTTTCGATCAACATCGGCGCGGCCGTTTCGATGGCCCTCACACCCTGGCTCCTGGAGTGGTACGGTCCGCACTGGGCCTTCGGCGTGCCCGGTGTGCTGATGGCAATCGCCACCGTGGTGTTCTGGATGGGTCGGAAGCGCTTCATCCACGTCCCGGCCGGAGGCAGGCGGGTGATCACCGAACTGTTCGAGGGAGGCGGCCTCGTCACCCTGCTCAAGATCCTCCCGCTTTATCTCTTCGTCGCGGTCTTCTGGGCGCTGTTCGACCAGACCGGCTCGACCTGGATCTTCCAGGCCATGGACATGGATCGCGAGTTCCTCGGCATCGAGTGGCTGCCGTCCCAGGTCCAGTCGCTCAATTCGATCTTCGTCCTCACCTTCATCCCGCTCTTCACCTTCGTGCTCTACCCGGCCATCGGGCGCGTCTGGAAACTCACGGCCCTGCGGAAGATCGGACTCGGGCTCTTCATCATGGTCGGCTCGTTCAGCCTGGTCGCCCTGATCCAGCAGTGGATCGACGCCGGACAGCGTCCCTCGATTTCGTGGCAGATCATTTCCTACGCGCTGCTCACCGCAGCGGAGGTGATGGTGTCCATCGTCGCTCTCGAATTTGCCTACACCCAGGCACCGAAGACCATGAAGTCGCTCGTGATGTGCTTCTACCTCGCCGCGGTGGCCGTCGGAAACCTGCTGGTCGCCGGCATCAACCACTTCATCCAGATCCCGAACGCGCCGCTGGAGCAGGCCGAGACCGCGATCGAAGCTCTGCCGGACGATTGGCAGGACTCGCCGCGCAACGTGGTCCTCCCCGGACACGACGGGAAAACCGGCACCGACGATGATTTCATCGCCCGCTACGAAGAAGGTCGACTCACGCGCATCGAGATTCCCTCGCTCGAACCCTTCGCCGCCGTCGCCACCCGCCTGCGCCAGGATGCCATCGAGACGGGACGCCCGCCGACACCCGATGAGTTCGGCGACCCCGGCAAGGACCCATGGGGCAACCCCGTGCGCTACGAAATCCTCAACTCCACCCGCCTGCGGCTGATCAGTGACGGCCCGGACCGGACGCCCGGAACCCGCTGGGACACCGGCATCCTGATCGACCTCCCGAAACCGGAAAAGAAGGAGAAGGCCGACTCGTGGACCGACCGCTTCCACCCGGAGACTCCATGGCTCGATCAGCGCAAGGCCGAACTCGGCTTCAGCGATGAAGCAAAGGAAGACGACCGTTTTCCCCACCTCACCTTCTTCTCGGGGGGCATGACCCGGATGGAGGGCGCCAGTTATTTCCGCTTCTTCGCCTACCTCATGTTCGGCACCGCGATCGCCTTCATCCCCTTCGCCCTTCTCTACAAGCCGAAGACCCAACTGCAGGACTGAATCAAGTTCAGTGTTCAGTGTTCAGTGTTCAGTGTTCAGGGTTCAGGGTTCAGGGTTTGGCATTTGGCATTTGGCATTTGGCATTTGGAACTTGGAACTTGGAACTTGGAACTTGGAACTTGGAAACATGATGCTCACCGACTCCCACTGCCATCTCGCGTCCCATCGATTCGCCGCGGACGAAACAGCCGCCGTGATTGAGCGGGCGAAGGCATCCGGAGTCACCCGCCTCATCACGCTCGCAACCTGCCTCGACGACCTTCAGGCCAATCTCAAGCTTGCCGCCTCACACCCGGAAGTCAGCGCCTGCCTGGGAATCCATCCATGCGACGTCCACTCGGCTCCCGACGACGCGCTCGAGCGCCTTCGGCCTGAAGTCGCCAACCCACTGGTCGCGGCGATCGGCGAGACGGGCCTCGACTACTTCCACCCGGCCCCGGACGGCTGGGACGAGCCCTCCTTCCGCAGGCGCCAGATCGATTTCCTCGAGGCACACTTCACTCTCGCCGCCGAAACCGGACTGAATGTCGTCATCCACACCCGCGACCGCAAGGGCGACGCCTCGTTCCAGGATGCGCTGGCCATCTACCGTCGCCACTCCGACCAGGTGCGCGCGGTCTTCCACTGCTTCGTCGGGCCGCTCGAAAACGCCCGTGCCGTGATCGACCTCGGTGGCCTGGTTTCCTTCGGAGGCGTCGCCACCTTCAAGAACGCCGGGGAGGTCCTCGAGGTCGCCACGGCGCTTCCTCCGGAGTCGTTCATGATCGAAACCGACTCACCCTACCTCGCGCCCCACCCCCACCGCGGCGAGCGCAACGAACCGGCCTTCGTCCGTCTGGTGGCCGAAAAAATCGCCACCTCGAAGGGCATGGCATGGTCGGAACTCGCCCGGCGGACGACCGCCACCGCGAGCGACTTCTTCAGGATCTCTGAATAAACCGCGACCTCTGCGTCGTTAGCAGGGAGAAGACCGTGGACGCGGCTTTTCATCAAAACGTCCATCTGCTAAATCCACAACCAACCCTCGCCGAACATGAGAATCATTCGCTCGCTCACCACCGTTTCCGCTCTGGCCGCCCTGGCATCGTGCAGCCCTTCCGGCTCCGAAGACTACGATACCGGATACGACACCTCCGATCCCTACGGGGTCCCCCAGCAGGGTGGCCAGGACGCCAGCCCCTACCAATCGGTGAATCCGCCGGCCGATCCCTCCTACGGCAGCGCCGCCTACGAGGAAGCCACGCCGATGCCGCCTTCCCCGCCGAGCCCGCCCGCCGCCCCGGCGGCAAGCGCCGGCTCCCATACCGTCGCCAAGGGTGACACCCTGTGGGGACTGAGCCGGCAGTATGGCGTCACGGTCGATGCGATCCGCTCCGCCAACGGGATGGCGTCGGGCGACAACAACATCCGCATCGGACAGACCCTGAACATTCCCGCTCAATGAAGTGGCCGGGGCCGATCGCCGCAGCGGTCCTCGCCACCTCACTGATCGCGTCCGCCGAACCGGAAACCGGGAGCACCCCGCTCGACGAAGCCGTCGAGACCATGCTTTCGGTCCGGGAGTCCGACGCCAGGCTGGAGGAAGCCATCGCCGATGCGCGGAAACTGGGTGCCGGCACCCAGGCCGTCATCGAGGCCCGGTTCCTCTACCACGTCGATCGCCGCGAGGACGCCCAGCTCGCCGCGATGCTTCCGGCGATGCTCGAGCAGGCGGATCGCTTCCGGATCGAGGAATCCCGGATCTTCGCCTTCGAGGAAGACTGGCTGGCCGTGGTCGAGTACGTGAAGGCCATCGCCGCCCTCGAGAAGGGAGACCGGGCGGGCTTCAAGAAGCACATCACCGAGGCCTTCTGGTTGAGCCCGCGGCAGGGTGCGGCCTTCGCGCCCCACATCGAGCGCGTCCGCCTCACCGAGGCGATGAAGCGAATCCGCGTCGACTTCGAACTCGGACTCACCGACCTCAACGGCAGGCCCGCCAGCCTCGGACAACTCCGGGGCGAATCGAAGGCCGTTCTGCTGCACTTCTTTTCCCCCTGGAGCCGCGAGTGCGAGGAGGGCCTCGACGACCTCCGCTCGGTCGCCGGCGAACTCGGGAAACACGGGATCCCGGTGATCGGGATCGTCGGCGAGGGAGGCGCCGAGGCGGTCGCCGAGACCAGCGATCTCCTCGCCACGCTCAAGGAACCCGCCCCCGGCGCCTGGCTCGTCGATCACCCGGAGAACCCCCTGGCCCGCCTCCTGAGGATCCAGTCCGCACCTACCATGATCCTCGTAGACAAGTCGGGAAGGGTCCTTTTCAACGGCCATCCATCGGACGAGCAGTTGTGGAAGGATCTGTCGGAAATCGCGCCGGGCTGCAAGCGCCCCGCACGGAGGAACGCCGGCCATTGAGGCGGGCGCGCGGCCAACTACCACAGCTGCCGTAGTCGCAAACACGGTCCGCTCGGGCACCGTGTCGGCAATATTTAGGAAAAATTAACCTTGACCCGGGACGCGTCTACCAGCTTTATGTTGGCCATTCAAAGCAGTCGCTACGCATGGCCGCCTATTCGCAACCCTCGAACCTCGAACTCCAGGCCCTCTCGGTCCTCTGGCACGATGGCCCATCTACGGTGGGCGACGTACTTGAAGCCCTGCCCGACGGCAAGGACCGCGCCTACACCACCGTGCTCTCGGTCATGCAGAGCCTCGAGCGCAAGAGCCTGGTCAAGCGCCGCCGCTCGGGGCGGGCACACGTCTACGAGGCATCGCGTTCCCAGGCGAAGATCGTCGGCGAAGCGGTCGACGACTTCCTCACCAATGCTTTTGGAGGTCGCCTCGACGAGGCGATCCTCGCACTACTCTCCGCCGGACATCTGACTCCGGAAGAGAAAACAAACATCGAACGCGAACTCAAACGACACAAAGCCATGGCTGCAAAGAAGAGAACCCGCAAGAAGGTCGCCAAGAAGGCGGCGAAGAAGGTGACCCGTAAGAAGGTTGCCAAGAAGACGGCAAGCCGCAAGCCCGCCAAGAAGGCTGTGAAGCGCAAGCCGGCGAAAAAGGCCGCCAAGAAAGCCGCCAAGAAGAAGGTGACCCGCAAGAAGGCCGCGAAGAAAAAGGCCGCCAAGCGGAAGCCGGCGAAGAAGGCTGCCAAAAAGAAGGTCGCCAAGAAAAAGGCAACCAAGAAGAAGGCCGCCAAAAAGAAGGTGACCCCTAAGAAGGCCGCCAAGAAGAAGGCGGCACGTCGCAGAAAGTAATTTCCCTTTCCAACACGGAACAGCTGCGTCACGCAAAGTGAACCGTCTGTTCGCGTTGAAGTGATGTTCCCCGGGGGTGGAGGGCCAAG
>NZ_JBISBU010000096.1:0-12030 GCF_044385805.1 Haloferula sp. A504 | reverse complement strand
ACGGATTACGCAGATTTTCTGGACTCTTAAAATCTGCGTAATCCCCTTAATCTGCGGTTCCAAAAACTACCAATCTGTTGGACGGGCTACACTAGACTGCGGCGATGAATCGCCGCTTTGGCGAAGCATTTCAATGCGAGCCGGGCCATCGGCGATGAATCGCCGCACTCTAGCCTGCATTTCTCACGAGTGAGGAATGCAGGCCAAGTATTTTCAGGACACCGACACGCTCTACCTTGAGTTGAGAGACTCGCAGGTGGTGAAGACCCGTGATCTCGATCAGGACACGATACTTGATTACGACGGAAAAGGGCAGGTGGTCGGGATCACGATCGAGCATGCGAAGACACGGGTCGGCGGTCCCGGCATCGAGCTTGAGACGGTTGATGCGTCGAGGTGATCCGAGAGACCGGGGTATGGCCCCTTGTCCGCGGTCTTGAAGGGCATCAACGCAGCTTGTCGCGCCAGAAGGCGGGAAGAATCTCCGTCGGGATCTCGCGGGGAAATGAGGCCCGGATCTCGCGAAGTTCGGCTTCCGAAGGCACGTCGCCCCGCGAAAGGTCGGCGATGACCCGCCATCCGTTTTCGCCCCGTCGAAGGAAACAGGTCATTTCCATGTCACCGATCATGGAATCATCTTCGAGATATCCACCCTTGGAGTTCACGGCATGGCCCTGGAACGCGGCATGCTTCTTGAGCACCCGCAGGTCGTCGATCATCCACAGGAACTTCAAGTCCGGATCCACACGGTACTCGGAGCGGGCGTAGGTTCGCAGCGCATCACAGATCGCCTTCCGCTCGGGGGAGCCCGGTTTGGGCGTGTGGCTTGTCGAATCACCGGCCCGGCTGGGAAGGGCCAGGAACAGCGTCAACCCCAGCGTGATCAGCATCTTCATGGTGTCGGCAGCATGAGCGAAAGCACCCGCCGAGTCGAGCCCCCCGAAGCCGTCGCCGCGGGCGAGGAAGGGATTCGACCGGCGATCAGTAGAGACTGGGCATCACGTGCTCGCCGCGGGCCTGTTCTTCGAGATTGTGGTAGGCGCCGTAGAAGTTGCTGTTGGCGTCCAGCCACAAGGCGAGGCGTCGCACATCGTCGGGCGGAAGCTTCACGCCGTGGTGCCCGGCGGCGAGGAGCCTCATGAGCCTTGAGGCACGGGCACCCACGTCTCCAATTTCGGATCGCGAGCTTCCGTTGCGTTTGAGGGCGCCGTTGCCACCGTGTTTCGCCCAGCCGAACGGGGCGAGGTTGGCGTAGGATGCGGTCCATCCGTGCTTGCCGGTCCGCTTGCCGTCGAGTTCAAGGGCTTTGGGTTCGTTGGCGTGGCATTCGACGCAGTGGCGGTCGAGGACCGGTTGGACGAGGCGTGGGAACGAGAGGGGGAACGCACCGTCGGGCACTTCGTAGAGGGATGAGGGTGGGCGTTGGAGCGCCAGCAACGAAGCGCTTCGCTTCGACAGTCCGGTCCGGTTTCGCCCTTCATGGCAGCCCACGCAGGACAGCGTTTCTCCGGGGTGGACGTAGGTGGCCGAGCGCATGCTCTGGATGGCGAAGCCGCCCTCGTCGACCGCCTGCATGTAGAAGGGCACGCCGACCGGAGCTTCGCCATAGACGCTGCCGTCGGCCTCGACCGGCAGGTGGCCGACGATGCCGCGAGCGAGCGATTGGTCGCCGATGCCGATGTTCGGCTCCTTCATCGCCGGTGTGGTCTTGGGGAAGAGCTGGATCAGGCGAAGCGCGGCGATCTTCGTGTCCGGCGGCCATTCGAAACGGCTTTCGTAGACGTCGGCGACCAGCAGGTGCCCCTTCTTTCCGGGTTGCGTCCTGGTGGGAATGACCGCTGGGCGGGGCCGCGACCTGAGAGGGATCGGATCGAGGCAGGGGATCTCCGGGTCGCGGTAGAGCAACTCGCGGTTGCCGAAAGCGTCGAGCAGGTAGAGGCCGTGGTTTTTCTGCCCGCGGTCGTGGACGCAGAGGTGGTAGGTTTCGCTGAGCGGCCAGGGGGTGCCATAGACCTCCGCCTTCGGGGAGTGGCGCCCGCCGTGGGTGCGGCCGGGGACGCCGGGGGCGACTTCGGATTCGGGGAAGTGGATCTCCGGCGTGACGCGCCTGACCTGCGACATCGCGTCGTCGTCCTCGACCTCGGGGTCGATCAGGACGATGGAGCCGTAGTTCTGCCCGTGGTGGGGCGCGGCCACGGCCACGAATCGGGTCGACCCGGGGACGGCGCGAATCGCCATCTCCATCCACGGGCGTTGTTCGCGGACCTTCGGGTAGTTGCCGTGGAGCGCGCGGGGATCGCGGCCGTCGGGGTAGGTGATCCACGGGTGGTGGGCGATGTCGGAGTCGCGGTCGACGTAGTCCCAGCGGGTGTAAACGATCATGCCCTCGTGGGTGACGCTCGGGTGCCACTCGTGGGTTTCGTGAAAGCTCAACGGCCGCAGGTCGGAGCCGTCGGCATTCATGCTGTGCAGCGTGTAGGTCGGATCGGGCCGCACGCCGCAGCGCAGGAATCCACCGCGCCGCTCGGAGACGAAGCAGATGCGTCCGTCGGGCAGGTAGCAGGGATCAAAGTCGTTCCATTCGCCGTCGGTGAGCTGGGTGAGTCCGGAACCGTCGATCCGTGCCTTGAAGATGTGGTAGGTGCTCTCCGGTTTCCACAGGTCTTCCCGTGGCGTCCGGTCGGTCGGCTTGACCGGGACCTCCGCCTCGGTCCAGGCGAAGAGGATCTCGTCGCCGGCGTAGCTGAGCTCGAGACTGATGAAGGATCCGCCTTCAAGTTTGCGGCCCTTGAGCCGGCCATTGGTCACGACCGAGTGTTCCAGCAGGTTTTCGACGCGGGGATCCGGTCCGAAGGCATCGCGCAGGATGAAGACGCCGCCGCCCGGCTTCGCGTTGAAGCCGAAGTACTGGTCGACCATGTGGTCGTAGCGGGCCTTGTGGTGCTTGAGGAAGAGGATGTCGGTGAAGTCGAGCAGCGGATTGCCGAAGGCGACCCGGCGGCGCAGGGCGAGGAGCGCCGCGGGATCGTCGGGGACCGGTTCATCCAGTCCGAGGTCGTGCATCAAGGCGCGGGTCCGGCGCTGGATGACCTGCACCGGGGTTTGGTCCCCGGGATGGATCAGGGACGCCGGATGCAGGGCCTCCCGCGCGAGTCTTGCGGCGTCGGTCTTTCCCTCCCGATGGAGCCGAAGGTCTTTTGCCAGATCCTCCAACTCACCCGCCGGGCTCCCTCCGGCGAGTGCCAGGACCAGCAGAAGGAGAGTCGCCCGGCGTTGCATGGCGGTTCACTCGTTCTGCGCCTGGATGACGGTCCGGTAGTCGACGTCGATGCGGTCCTCGAGTTGCTCCTGCACGTCCTTGAAGCAGGCGAGGATGCGCTGGTAGTCGGAGTCGGCGGTGGTCTGGAAGTCGCCTTTCGCCAGTGGGATGGCGAGGAAGGGGTTGCGCTCGGGTCGGTCGAGGCGGATGAAGAAGGTCTGGGGAAGTTCGAAACCCCGGCGGGCGGCGACTTCGTCGAGCACCTTGTGGAGGTTTTCGGGGACGATCTGGCGGCAGCCGCGCAGCTCGGGTTGCCGGGATTGGGAGGTGCCGTAGAAGGGGACGTTGAGGTCGATCCACATCAGGATGCGCTGGCGCTCGGCCTGCGTCATCTGGAGGCGTTTCCGGCCGTCCTTGTCCGGGTGGCCGGCAATGATCAGGTCGGCGAGCGGGCTGGCGGGTGAACCCCAGGTCTTGGGCTCTACCTTGAGGATGTTCGACTCGCAGCCGTTGAAGGTGGGAATCCAGGAGGTGAAGGGGTTCTTTCCGAAGCCCTCCATGCCGCCGCGGGCGTCGCCGCCGTGTTCGGCCTGGGTGCCGCGCCGGGCGAGGTTTTCGTAGGCGACATTGAAGTAGTCGGTGCGGTCGCCGCTGAGGTCCGGATCGTTGTCGCCGTCGTGGCACTCGACGCAGTGGCGGTCGAGCACCGGCTGGACGACGCGGGCGAAGCTGAAGCCGTCCTCACTGCCCCAGTCGGGCTCGGTCAGCGGCTCGGCCGGGCGGGAGGAGGCGATGGAGGCCTTGAGGCTGCGGGCACCGGGCGAGACGTAGTTGCGGTCGGCGTGGCAGCCGATGCAGCTCTGGCGTTCGCCGGGGCGGAAGTGGGTGAAGGTGCGCATGCGCTGGACGGCGCGGCCCTCGGCATCGAGCGGCAGGAAATACAGCGGCAGGTCGGCGGGGACGACGAAGTGGGCCGAGCCGTCCTCCTCGACATCCGCAAATCCCCAGACCCGTTTCGGCGCGTAGGTCGCCCCGCAGGAAACCACGGGGAACTGGAAGCCGAACTGGCGCTGGCTTGTCTCCGAGCGGATGTCCTTCTCCATTTCCTGAACGACCGCGATGCGTTTCACTTCGCCGGGTTCGACGGCATCGCCGAGGCCGATGGTGACGTCGTGGAGCAGCACTTCGGCGGTGGGCGGGGCCTCCGGATCGAGTCGCGACACGGCGGTGGAGCGGGGCAGCGGACGTGGTCGCAGCGGCTGGGCGGAGTAGAAGCCCATGTCGTTCTCCGGCTCGCGCAGGGTGAGCTCCAGGCGGCCCTCGTAGTCGCGGAGTTGGAGGGTGCCCGCGCGCGAGACGAGGAAATGCCGATCATCCAGCGGCACCGGGCTTTCGTAGGGGCCGCGCATTCCGTTTCCCCGCCGTGGGTCGTCCACCGTGCCGATGGGAATCTCCGGCGTGAGGTTGCGGATGGCTTCCTGGGCGTTGCCGCCCTTTTCCGGATCCAGCAGGCCGATCGCGCCGCGGCAGGGGCCGTTGTGACTGGTCAGCACGCACAGGATCTTTCCCGGCATGCCGGGGATCTCTCGGGCCTCCATGAAGGTCGCGGGCCCGAGCACGCGGTTGCCGAAGATGCCGGAAAGCATGGTGCCGTCGGGGTTCATCGCCCACAGCGACTGGATCGGGATGGCCGGGCGGTCGACGTATTCCCAGCGGCTGAAGAGGATGCGTCCATCGCACATGACCGAGGGCGTGAAGTCGGTGAGGTAGTTGGCTGACAGCCGGGTGACCTGGCTGCCATCGCCCTCGGCCCGATAGACGACCGGCGAAGTACTGGTCCAGCAGTAGGCGAAGGCCGGTTTGCGGTCGGAGAGGAACGCGATCCCGCCGTCGGGCAGCCAGCAGGCGTTCATGTTGTTGGACTCGTGGACGACGATGGGGGTGAGCCCGCTGCCATCGGTGCCGATGCTCCAGATGCCGAAGGGTTGATCCATCGAGCGCTTCCAGCTGAACAGGATGCGCGTTCCATCATAAGACACTTGACAGTCGAGGATCACGCCCTCGGAAGCGTCGACCAACTGGCGCGGCTTCGCACCATCCAGCGACATGATCTCGAGCCCGCCGCCCTTCCTGAGCCCCTCGACGTGATAGGTGTAGACGTGGGTCGGATTGAGCGGCTGGCGCTGGATCATGACCAGCGAGTCGAAGTCCAACTCAGGCAGCTCCGTGGTCGTGGCCGCACCGGCGAAATGGATCGCCGCCAGCCCCGCTGCGAGGCCGAATCTGCGGACAAGCAGTATGGGCTTCATCCACCGAGGCATTACGCCGGACGGCGTGGACTTGTTTCAGTCCGGGCGACCGAATGGTCCCTTTTCCGAAAAGCCCTTGTGCGTAGTCTGGATTATGAAAATGTGTTCAGGTGAACGCGCATCGTGGGAGGGGGGCGGACGACAACCCGGGCAATCGCTTCGAGGCCTTCCAGGTGGAGGTCGATGAGGACGCGTGGGTCGATGATGATCCGCGTCCCCTGAGGACCGAGTTCCTCACCGATCACTCGCGGACCATTCTCACGAGGAATGACGCCGAGGACCTTTCCTTCGATTACGGTCTCAATCCCTACCGGGGTTGCGAGCACGGCTGCAGCTACTGCTATGCTCGTACCTATCACGAGTATCTGGGCTACTCCGCCGGCCTCGACTTCGAGTCGAAGATCGTGGTCAAGCGCGACGCGCCGCAACTGCTCGAAGCCGAGTTGTCGCGGCCGGGCTACCGGGTCGGGAAGATCGCGATGAGCGGGGCGACGGACTGCTATCAGCCGGTCGAGCGGAAGCTGGAGCTGACCCGCGGCTGCCTGGAGGTCATGGCCCGTTGCCGTCAGCCGGTTGCGATCATCACCAAGAACGCGCTCGTCGTCCGGGACATCGACCACCTTGTCGAGCTGGCCAGGTGGAATGCGGTTGCGGTGTATCTCTCGATCACCACCCTCGATCCCGCGCTGGCGCGCATTCTCGAGCCCCGGGCGTCCTCGCCGCGGGCACGGCTGGAGACGATCGGGAAGCTCGCCGCCGCCGGGGTCCCATGCGGGGTGAGTGCGGCCCCGATGATTCCCGGGCTCAACGACAGCGAACTGCCGTCCATCGTCCGGGCGGTGAAGGAGGCCGGCGGCCGCTTTGCCGCCTATTCGGTGGTGCGCCTGCCGGGCGCGGTGGGATCGGTTTTCGAGGGCTGGCTGGACCGGCACTTTCCAGGGAAGAAGGAAATGGTGCTGGGGAGGATCGAGGGCATGCAGGGAGGCCTGAACAACCTGAAGCCGGGTGAGCGGATGCGGGGTCGAGGCCAGGCGGCCGGGCAGTTGCGGGCGTTGTTCCATGCGAGCTGCCGTCGGCTGGGACTGGAGACGAACCCGCCGCCGCTGGAAACGCGGCATTTCCGGAGGGTGATGCCCGGGCAGAAGGAGCTTTTTTGAGGGGTGGGAGCGCCCGGTGGGAAAGTTGGAGGGCCTGAAAGTCACAACTTTGAAGCTGCCATGCGGGACGCGTGCATGGGAGTGCTTGAAACACCCGTCGGGTAAAGCGTCCCATCATTCCAACTCATTGAGAATCCCCTTCGGCTGCGGTTCCAATTGCGGAATCCTGGCTGGGGAGCTTGGACTTATTGGTAGGGCCCAAGAAACCGCTCGCCATTGAAATGGATCATGTGGTCTGGCGTTTCGGCGATCCAGACCTCGGTTTCCCAAGCAATGGCGGCGTGGAACTTGGTGAAGGTTCTGCGATCTGGAAAAGCGGAGACAAACACAAGGCCGGGACGGACCTTGGCGAAGAGATCGGTGAGTTCGTTCTTTCTCTTTTGATCGACCGGTCCGTGTGAAGTGACGGCTTCGATGATGACAAGCCAGTCGCGCTGGATATCGTGGACGAGAACGTCAGGTGCCTTGCCCCGTTGGGGGAGGCAAATTCCGAGCTCCTTCATCGTGGCATCGTCGCTGATGATTTCCTTGTTCGCAGCGTCACCCAACAAAATCACTTTTGGGCTGCGGACGAAGCGCGGAGCAAACTCCTCGACGATGGCGCGGATGAGGGTGTTCTGTCCGCCAGCGGAAATCTCGATGATCGCACCCCCGGGCATGCGGACGGATTCGCGGGGAAGATCGCGATGACGTGCTTGCAGCGCGCTGGCGGCGGGGTTCTTCCGGAACTTCCTGAGCTGCGTCTTGAAGGCCGGGGTTCCGAACGACTTCAACAACCCCAAGGCTTCCGCGGACAGCTGGTAGCACCAATGGGGACTGTTGATCGGGCGGTCGGGCTTGTCGGGGTTTTCAATCAGCAGACCGTGCTGGACGAACTGATGCAGGGTCTGGCGGCGGATGGTTTCGCGGGTGTTTGGAGCGTAGCGGACCTCGTAGTGTTCCCGCATCCAGTCCATCATCTCCGTGATGCGACGGAGTGGAGCGGATGTTTTCCTCCAGGATTTCCGGGGTTTGATGTCCGCAAGAGCGAGAAGGGTCAGGGCGGAACGCTCGTTCTGCTGCTCCCGCGGGATGCCGATCATCTGGAGCAACTCAAGGGCTTGCCTGACCCGGGTGGATGAAGAAGCGCTCATGACTCGGTGCACGAAGGTGCCCCAAGCAGTTCGGCCATGGCAAGATCGATGGCTCTTTGATCACCGTCGTCCAGCTTGGCTTTGCCCAGAATCTCCAGCCCTGCGGAATCCGGATAGCGGAAGGCGCGCAGATCGGCGGCATTGACCTGGGTGTGGCCGTTGAACTGGCGGAAGTAGCGGTCGGCCACGGTGGAATTCAGGAAACGGCAAAGCCCCTTCGCCATCGCGACAGACAGTCCGGCGCGCTTGCGATGGAGGAAGTTCAGATGGTTCTCGATGCCGATCCGGCCATCGGCGAAGTCCTTGGGATCAAGCACCCCGGCGACGAGGCGGCGTTTCTCCTCCTTCGAGGAAAAGCGCTTGATGAGCACGAAGCGGGCGGCGGGAATCAACCAACGGAGGGTCTCCTCGTTCACCGTGATGGCGACCGGCTTTTTGCCGATGCGGGCGTCGCCGTAATGCGAGGCATCCGCCAGCGGTGGAATCACACGGCCTGCCTTGACCGTGTGCGGATAGAGCAGGGGCACGTCGTCTTTTCCCAAGCGCTTGGACAGCGCCGACTTCAGACGGAAATCCACCACTGGTCCGGTGGAAACCTCGACGCCCAGTTCCTCAATGCGGCAAGGGAGGGCCTGGAAGAAACCCCGGACCTCGTCCGCATCGTTGTCGGTGGCGATGTGGACGACCTTTTCCGGATCGTCCGGGAAGACGAAACGCTCGACCGGGATCCGGACTTTTGCCGGGGCCTCCAGGCTTCCCGTGGAAATCGTGATCGATGCTCGCTTGCGATTCCGGCGGGTTAGGTGAAACAGGATGTTCTCCTGCAGCACCTCATCACGGGCGAAGGCCTCGCTGCGGGAATCGAAGACATGCACCCGGTGGAAGGTGGACTCAGCGACCAGATCCTGGCGAAAATCGCGAAAATACGGGCCGTTGCAGAAACTCCTGGGCACGATGGCCGAAAGCTCGCCCCCATCGACGAGCTGGCGCAGCGCGAGCCAGACGAAGGCGGCGTAGAGGTTCGAGGTTTCCATACCCAGCGTTCTCAGCAACTGGCGCTCCCGCGAGCGCGAGGCGATCTTGCGGTAGGGTGGATTGAGAATGGCGTGGGTGACTGCGGGGGGTGTCGTTCCGCCGAAAAGCCCGCCGTCCAGCGCATCAACGCCCCCTTCGACGTAGCTGCCCTGACGGAGATCGACCACCGCCTGGATGTCGGCCTTCTCCAGGGCCGCGGCACAGACGGCAAGGTTCTTCCGCAGCGCTGGAATGAAGGCGGAATCCAGTTCCCAAGCCTCCAGCGTGATCTTCTCCAGCAAGGGGAGGCTACCGGAAACCCGCAAGGCCATGATCCGGTCCACCACCGCCGCCGTCAGCGCTCCGCCGCCCGCTCCCGGATCGAGAAGGTGAAGCGTGGGCCGGTTGAGGCCTTTTTCGTGAAACCATCCGGCCAGACAACGGGCGATGGGAACAGGTGTGAAAAATTGGCCAGCCTCGCTCCGCGCCTCCCGCGTTTTCCCCAAGCAAGTCGCCCGGCTTTCCGAATCGGCCGTGACAAGCACTTGGGTTGGGGCAGGCGATCTCATGCACTCATTTGAACAGCCTTGGATTTGGTTGTCAAAGGGGGACTTGGACAGAAAATTTTGGTGTCGACATCGGGGCGTGTGTTGGGAGTCACAGACACCATTGGCATTGCGACTGGTCGGGGCTACGCTCCACCCCATGAGTCAGCATGCCGAGAAGCAGCCGGTGCCCGTCGAGCGCGATTTCACCGCCGGTCTGGCGCGGGCGGGCCGGCGGTCCTTCATTGGGACGACCGGGGACAAGAAGCTCGACGAACGCATTGTCGCGCTGGCGAAGGATGCGGCGGGCGAGTCGGGCCATGAGCTGCTGGCGGAGATGCTGGTGACCGCGACGCGGATGTCGCGCGGCGGGGTGCCGACCGGGGAGTTCAAGATGATGAACCGGGCGCTCAAGGAGATGCGGACTGCGGAGGAGGTCTTCGAGCCTTGGCGCGACTTCCGCAAGATCGCGGTCTTCGGGTCGGCGCGGACGAAGCCCGACGAACCCGCTTATCAGGCGACGGTGGATTTCGCGCGGAAGATGCGCGACGAGGGCTTCATGACGATCACGGGCGCCGGGCCGGGCATCATGGCGGCCGGCAACGAGGGGGCGGGGGCGGACGACAGCTTCGGGCTGAACATCACGCTGCCCTTCGAGGCGGCGGCGAACGAGTTCATCGCCGGCGACGACAAGCTGATCGACTTCAACTACTTCTTCACCCGCAAGCTGAGCTTCGTGAAGGAGAGTGACGCGGCGGCGGGCTTTCCCGGCGGCTTCGGGACGATGGATGAGGTCTTCGAGGCGCTGACCCTGATCCAGACCGGCAAGGCGCAGGTCTATCCGCTGGTGCTGGTCGATGCGAAGGGCGGCACCTACTGGCGCTTCTGGGAGCAGTTCACGGTCGACCACCTGCTGCGCAACCGGCTGATCTCCGAGAGCGACCTGTCGCTCTTCAAGGTGACCGACGACATCGACGAGGCGGTCGAGGAGGTGGCCGGTTTCTACCGCGTGTTCCATTCCTACCGCTACGTCGGCGACAAGCTGGTGATGCGCCTGATGAAGCCGCTGGCCGGGGGTGAGACGGAGCGTTTGCAGGCGGAGTTCGGCGATGTGATCAAGGTCGGGGGCATGAAGCAGCGGGGAGCCCTCGAGGCGGAGGCCGACGAGCCGGCGCTGAAGGAATTGCCGCGGCTGGTGTTCCGCCACCGACGATCGGACTTCGGACGGCTGCGGCTACTGATCGATGCGGTGAACCAGAGCAAGACCGCCTGATCATGGCGACGAAGGAACGGGTCGATGTGCAACTGGTGGCGCGGGGTCTCTGCGACACGCGCGAGCAGGCCAAGCGCCTCGTGCTGGCCGGCGAGGTGCGCAGTGGTGACCGGGTGATCGACAAGCCGAGCGCCAAGGTCGCCATGGACGCCCCCCTCACGCTCAAGGAGAAGCCGAAGTATGTCGGGCGGGGTGGCTTGAAGATGGAGGGCGCGCTTGATGCCTTCGGGATTTCTCCCGAGGGCCGGGTGTGCCTCGACATCGGTGCCTCGACCGGCGGCTTCACCGACTGCCTGCTGCAGCGCGGGGCGATCCGGGTGCATGCGGTGGACGTCGGGACGAATCAACTCGTCTGGAAGCTGCGCAATGATCCGCGGGTGGTGGTGAAGGAGAAGTTCAATGCCCGGAAACTCGTCGAAGCGGATCTGGGCGAGCGGGTGTCGCTGATCGTCATCGACGTGTCCTTCATCTCGCTGACGAAGATTCTTCCGGCGGCCTTCGGGGTGCTTGAGGAGGGCGGGGAGATCGTGCCACTGATCAAGCCGCAGTTCGAGCTCGAGCGGGAGGACATCGGCAAGGGCGGGATCGTCCGTGATCCGGAGCTTCACGACCGGGCCGTGGCCAAGATTCGCGACTTCGTTGAGGGCATGGACCGCGAGTGGCGCGGCGTGATCGATTCCCCCATCACTGGCACCGACGGCAACCGCGAGTTTCTGGCGCGGTTGGGGTAGGGGTGGCTGTGGACAATTGCCTTCCTGGGCGAGGGCGGGGGCTCTACACTGATGGCTAGAAAGTGAGACTGCTCATTCCAGTAATCGTCGGAGTCGTAAGCGCTCATCTTGCTGGCGCTGAGGACCCAAAGTTTGGCGCGCTTGCCGAGGACTACGAAGCCAAGGCGAAGATCGTGAAACGGCTGGATGAGATCATGCTGAAAGATGTTCGTATCAACGGGTTGAGTATCGGGGAAGCGGTTGCCCTTGTCCAAGCGTTGGGAAGTGACGGCGAGAAGGGGGGCGTGATCAACTTCTTCATCCGTAGGCCTCCGGCCTTGGGTGCCGATGGGTCAGCCGATCCTTTTGCTCCTCACCGAGACGGCCCTGCCGAGCCGAGGGCTCCAAAGAAACCCGTCCGCATTACACTGAATGTGGACACGATTTCGTTCGCACACGCGATCGACCGGATTTGTGCGCAGGCCGGTTATCGGTGGGAGATTGGCGGCGATCGAGAGAGCTATCCGATTCTAGAGATATACTTCTCGGCATTAACTTTTCGGATTCTCGAACAGCTGGAAGTTCTCGGTAACCAGGCTTTGAAGGCATGCACGATTTTCGCCGCTGAGC
>NZ_JBISBU010000095.1:0-12178 GCF_044385805.1 Haloferula sp. A504 | reverse complement strand
TGCCGAATACCGCGGATTTAGGGGATTGAACGGATTACGCAGATTTTCTGGACTCTTAAAATCTGCGTAATCCCCTTAATCTGCGGTTCCAAAAAACTACCAATCTGTTGGACGGGCTACACTAGGTACCTCGCATGGGTATCGACATGCGGGCTTTCATCCTCAAGGATTCCCGTCGTCCATGAGCTTTTTGACCCGCTGGAAGGAACAACGCGCGATCACCCGCTGGGAGGTCGAAGGCAAGCCGGCCCCACCACCCCACGCGGTGAAGCGCCGCAACATTCTCCGCTATCGGGACGAACTGGGCCTCAAGATCCTGGTCGAGACCGGCACCTACAAGGGCGACATGGTCGAGGCGATGAAGGGCGAGTTCGACAAGGTGTATTCGATCGAGTTGGCGGACCACTTCTACGAGGCGGCGGTGAAGCGCTTCGAAAACGACGCCAATGTCGAGATCCTGCATGGCGACAGCGGGCGGGTGGTGAAGGAACTGCTTCCCCGGTTGGACCAACCGAGCCTGTTCTGGCTCGACGGCCACTATTCGGCCGGCAATACCGCCCGCGGCGACAAGGACACGCCGGTGATGGAGGAACTGGAGCACATCTTCTCGGTGCCGGACATCCGCTGCGCGATCCTCATTGATGATGCCCGCTGCTTCGAGGGCGACAGCGATCAGGTCTATCCGAGCACCGATCAGGTCCGGGCGCTGGTTGCGAAGCACCGGGCCGACTGGAAGGTCGAGGTCGAGGACGACTCGATCCGCATCACGCCACCTGCCTAGTGTCCCATGCCGGAACGTCGCGCCGCCGTCTTGCTCCCTGCCTTTTCCCTGATCCGCGAAGGCGGTCTGGGGATCGGGGATACCCGCTCGATGCATGAGTGGATCGACCTGGTGGCCGATCATGAGGTCGGCTTGATCCAGTTGCTCCCGATCAATGAAACCGGCTCGGACGACAGTCCGTACAATGCGATTTCATCGGTGGCACTCGATCCCGTCTACCTGGCAATGGAGGAGGTCCCGGGTGTGGATCCCGAACGAGTGGCGGCAATGGCGGTCAAGGATCGTGGGCCGGTCGACTACGCGGCGGTGAGAAGCCGCAAGGATGACCTGCTGGAGGAAGCGTGGAAGCGCTGGCCCGGGGCCGACCCGCGGCTTCATGACGAGTTCGAGGCCTTCCGTCGCGCGGAGTCGGGCTGGTTGCCGGACTTCGTGGCGTATCGGGCCCTGATGGACAAGGCCGGCACCGAGAAGTGGGACCGGTGGCCGGCCGAATGGCAGACCGTGCCGGGGGCGCGAGAGGCGCTTCGGGGAGAGGAGGATCGGTGTCGCTATTTCGAGTGGATCCAGTGGCTCTGCTTCCGCCAGTGGCGGGCGGTGCGAGGTCACGCAGATGAAAGGGGCGTCCAACTCATGGGCGACATTCCCATCGGGGTCAGCCGGAATTCCGCCGACGTGTTTTTTGGTCGGGAGGATTTCGACCTCGAGTGGTGCGGGGGGGCACCGCCGGAAACCGTCTTCAAGCACGACGCCTTCATCCGCAAGTGGGGTCAGAACTGGGGCATCCCCCTCTACCGCTGGGACAAGATGGAGCGCGAGGGCTTTCCCTGGTGGCGGCAGCGGGTGGGCAAGCTGGTCGACATTTTCCATGTCTTCCGCATCGATCACGTGCTGGGCTTTTACCGGATCTACGGCTTTCCCTGGCAGCCGGACGAGAACAAGGACTATCTCGATCTGACCAAGGAGGAGGCGTCGGCGAGAACCGGCGGGCCGCTGCCCAAGTGGGTGCCGCGCCCGGACGACACCCCGGAGAACTGCGAGGCCAACCGGGCGGAAGGCGAGGTGCGCCTGAAGATGGTGCAGGAGGCCGCCGGAGCGGGCGAGGTGATCGGCGAGGACCTCGGCTGCGTGCCCGACTACGTGCGACCCCACCTGTACGGGCTTGGAATCTGCGGCTTCCGGATTCCGCACTGGGACTTCGACGAGGAAGGCAAGGTCATTCCCGGCGGGCGGATTCCCGAGACCTCCTTCGCGACCTACGCCACGCACGACCACGATTCCATTCCGGCCATGTGGGCCGACTTTCTCCGCCGCGTGTCGGAAGACAACGAGGACGAGGAGGATCGCGAGGAGACCCGCGAGGGGTTGCAGCGATTGGCCGACTTCGCCGGGATCGAGGACCTCGGGCCATTTGACGAGGACAAGCTGTGGCAACTGATCGATGCCCTCATGGCCTGCCGCTCCCGCTACGCCGCGATCATGATCACCGACCTCTTCGGCATGACCGACCGCATCAACAGCCCCGGAACCGTCGGTCCCCACAACTGGACCTTCACGCTGCCGTGGACCGCCGGCGAGTGCCGCGGCAAGCCCGAATGGGCGCGCCTCGGGCGGAGCATCCGGGCGGGCCTACGCCATCGCGGAGCTTGCGGGCGAGAGGAGCCAGTGGCATAGCTGGTCGGTTGTTCCACTCCCCCTGATGATGACGATCCACCCGAAACCGGGCGGCGGCGTTTCCGCTGTCGCCATGGCGCTGCTGCTGGCGGACGCCCGGGCGGCTCCTCCGGTGAAGATCCTACCGGTCGGCGACTCGATCACCGCCGGGGCCCTCGGAGGGCCCAACAGCGGACCGTTCGGCCGGGGTGGTTACCGTTACTT
Source organism: Haloferula sp. A504 (assembly GCF_044385805.1). Lineage (NCBI taxonomy): Bacteria > Pseudomonadati > Verrucomicrobiota > Verrucomicrobiia > Verrucomicrobiales > Verrucomicrobiaceae > Haloferula > Haloferula sp. A504. The sequence goes on along the minus strand of NZ_JBISBU010000095.1, from coordinate 9,522 downwards.
CCTCGAGCGCTTCCTCGAGGCTTCGGATGGTTTTGGCAACTATGTGGTGATCGGCAACAGCCCGTTTGCCGGCGGCACCCTGGTGGCGGATGCGGGAAAGTGGTTTCAAAACGAAAAACCGCTCAAGTCGGTCGCCCACAGTGGATATCCAGGGGACTCGATCGAGCAGATCCGGGACCGGATCGATGATGGTTCGATCCCGGTGGCGGCGAGCGACGTGATCCTGCTCCAGATCGGGACCAACAACGTCGGCTACGGGAGTCCGGTGCCGGCCACCCCGGCCGAGATTTCGGCGTGGAGGTCCGCCTACGAGGACCTGCTGGATGCGATCCTCGCGAAAAGCGCGTTTACCAAGGTCGTGATGGCGAAGATCCCACCGGTGGCGGACGGGTCGAATATCGGAAGCGCCGCCGCCAATGCGGCGCGGATCGAGCCTTTCAACGAGGAGGTGGTGGGCACCGTCCATGCCGCCTACTCGTCGGCCCATCCCGGTCGATTCTTTCTCGTCGATAACTACTCGCCGATCGATCCCTCGAACACGGCGGACAGCTTTGCCACCGCGACCAACGGGGAGGACTACTTCACCGGTCTCGGCGATGGCGTGCACCCGTACAATGCCGGACACCGCAAGATGGCGGTGAATTTCTGGGAAGGCTACCAGCGGGCGCGGGGCAAGGCCCGGACCGCGATCGTCACGCCGCTCGATGATTCCGATGGCGACGGCTTCGGCGGCGCCGATGTGGGCGTTCTGGGTGATGGCACGCTCCGGCAGGGGCGCGGCACCGACGTTGACGACCAGCCTTACGTCCTCGCCGGTTCCCAAGCAGGGGCGAGGGCGAAGTTCTATCTCAAGCTCGACCTCTCGGGGCTCTCCAAGCAGTGGGACGAGGCCCGCTTCAATCTCATCTTCTGGGGCGCGCCGGCCGGCACCCCGTCCTTCGGCAACTGCTGCGACGACCAACCCGTCACCGCCACGGTTTCGGTCTATGGCATTGCCGATGGTGGCGACGACTGGACCGAGGACACGATCACCTGGGCCACCGCGCCGGGAAACGATCCGAATGGCAACGGCGTGGCGGGGACGCTGCTGGGTCAGATCACGGTTCCCCAGGGGCTGCAGACCGGCGAGGTGGTCAGCATGAGCACGCCGGCCCTGTTGGACTTCGTCAATCTCTCGCGTGGTTCCGATGGTTTGGTGACCCTGGCCGTGGTGGGCGATGACCTGGATCCGGGTTTCCGGCTCAGTTTTCAGGACAGCGACTTCCGCGACTACGCCCCGGCCTTTCTCCAGCTCGCTGCCAATACCGTCCCGCCGGTCCCTCCGGATTTCCACATTCTCGGGGCCGACTTCGACCTCCAGGCCCTGCCTCACCCGGAGGTCGTGCTGAACTTCGCCTCCAGCGGGGACCAGACCTACCTGGTGAGCGCGTCCGACGACATGGAGTCCTTCGACGAGGTGCTGGCCTCGGGGATTCCCGGCGCGCCGGGAGCCTCGCAGACCAGCGTGACGGTCCCTCTGCCCACCGGGCGATCAAGGTTGTTTCTGAGGGTGGAAGTCGAATGAGCATGATGAATCCGCGCCTCAACAACTTCGATCTCATCCGCCTGATCGCGGCCCTGCAGGTCGTGTTTGTGCATGCGGTCGGGCACACCGAAGTGCTGGACAACGGCCCCGGCTGGCTGCTGCGGATGCTCGACATGGCGGTGCTCTATCCCGGCGTGGCCGTGTTCTTCGTGATCAGCGGCTTCCTGATCTCGAAGTCCTGGGAACGGTCGCGGGATCGTCCGGCAGCCTATTTCTGGCGTCGGGGACTGCGAATCTATCCGGGACTGGTGGCCTGCGTCGTCGTCAGTCTCTTGGCTCTTGGTTTTCTTGGTTTCCTCGACCAGGAAGCCCTCGGCTCGGGCGGCTTCTGGGCGTGGCTGGTCGGACAACTCAGCTTCGGGCAGTTCTACAATCCGGAATGTTTCCGGGAGTTCGGGGTGGGGGTGGTCAATGGCGCGCTGTGGACGATCTCGGTCGAGCTCCAGTTCTATGTGCTGCTGCCCGTGCTCTACCGGCTCGCCTACCCGGTGAAGGGGCCGGCCCTGGGACGCCGGTGGATCCTGCCCGCCACTTTCATCGCATCCTTCGTGGTGTTCCTGTGGGTGGATGCGAGGACCAATGGACCGGGCGGCTTCGGGAATGCCGGCATCGTGCCGAAGGTACTCTTCGTTTCCTTCGCCCCGCACTGGTGGATGTTCGCCCTGGGGATTGCGCTTCACCGCCACTTCGACCGCGTGCGGAAGTTGATCGAGGGCAGGGCGCTCGTCTTTCTCATCGCCTACACCGCCATCGCGTTTTCGCGCGTTCATCTCCTCGGGCGCGAAGGCGAGGCAGCGTGGCTTTTCTACCTCGGCTACCTGCCCGAGAGAATTCTGCTCGCCGCCCTTACCCTTTCCGCGGCCTTCACGGCGAGAGGCCTTTCCTCGCGCGTGCTCGGTGGGACCGACATTTCCTACGGGGTCTACATCTACCACTTCCTGCTGATCAACATCCTGATCGAGTTGGGCGTGATGACGACCGCCGGTTGGGTGGGGGTTGTTTTCGCGCTCTCGCTGACGGCGGGGATGCTGAGCTGGTTCCTCATCGAAAAACGGGCGCTGGCCCTCAAGTCACGGATTCCCGTGGCGAGGAGCACGTCCGCTCCCCAAGTGGGGCAGCCCGAGTGGTGATCAGCGGTATTCGAGTTGGGCCGTCACCGTCGCGTCCGTGTCGCTGACGAAGCGGATCCAGTAGGCCGAGAACGTTTCGGGGAATTCGTGCTGGTGGGCTTTCCCGGGGGACAGGGCGAAGGATTCATCGTCGATCCAGGTGCCGTCCCCGTGGATGTCGATCTCGGCGGTGATTTCGACCGCCTTGCTGGCCTCCAGCTGCAGGCTTTTCTTGTCGTAGGCGGTCATCAGGTAGGGATCCGAAGGAACGCCGGCCTTCACCTTGCTGTCCTTCCACGGGCCGCCCTTGCCGCGCGGCTTGCCGAGTTTCCAGATGTCGTCGATCGCGCCGGCCCACAGCGCGACCCTGCCGTCGTCGGACTTGAGGATGTGCGGGTTGTCATCGGGTGCGTCGGTTGCGATCCCGGACATGATGAAGAGGCCGCGGTAGGAGCAGAAGTCGTGCACCAGGCGGTTGTGGGTGGCGACGGGACGGACCTTGGCGATGCCGCCGGCATTGAGGGCGGGCAGCTCGTAGAAGCTGCCATCGGCGTGGAGAAGATCCCGCTCGGTCGCCACCTCCCGTGCAATCCGGTAGGCACCGAAATCGGAGAGGCCCTCCGCGTCGCCTTTCGGCAGTCTCCAGCGATTGCCGTCGTTGTCCGTGTAGATCACGGAAGCGTCATCCTTGGCCAGGGCGTTCGCCGGGATGGCCGTGTGCTTGCGGGTGAAGGCGTCCAATTCAGGGTCGTCGACCTTGCGGAGTTTCAGGTCGGCGCCCATCTCGTAGTAGCCGGCGGGTTTTCCGTCGGCATCGACGGCCGCGAATGACAGGGTCTTGTGCCCCTTGTCGCGGGCGCAGACCAGGCCGCCGCTGCGTGCCGTGCCCGGAGTGGCGAGACCTTCGAAGATCGGATCCGCCTGGTCGGTCCGCGGGTCCTCGCCGCGATACGTGAACACGGCGCTCGCCTGCCGCAGGGCATCCAGCGCGCGCAGGCGAATCCACTCGCCCGTTTCGGTTGGTGCGAGTTCCACGAAGCGATAACCGGATGCCGGGATCTCGACCGTCCGGGTGGAGAGGATGGATTGATCCGCCGCCAGGATCTCCAACTGAATCTTCCGCTTGGATTCCGAACGATGGTGAAGGTGGAGGCCACGCTGGGAGTAGCCGGCGAGAAGGTAGAGGTCGGACGCGGTGTCGGCACCGATGTCTTCCTTCAGCCACACCGCGCCGCGGCCGATCACGGGACCGATGCTGTCGAGAGTATCCGGTTCGACGAACCAGAGATTCGACTGCGACTGCGGGGCGGCGATCTCGCCCTTGGCCTTGCGCTTGTTGAGGAACTCGCTCCGGGCGGTATCGTCGCAGCCGAAGACGATACGGTCGTTCCATCGGCAGAAGTCGCCGATGACCTTGAGGTAATTCGAGCGTGGGCGGATGCCGCCGAAGCTCTCGACCCCGAAGTCCGCCGGGAAGCGCCAGAAGGTGCCGTGCATGGTCATCAGAAAGTCGTCCTCGCCGATCTCGCGGATGCGCGGCCACTCGGTGTTCCAGCCATGGGCGCCGTCGTAGGAATGGGATCCCTTGGGCAGCCGGAAGAACTGCCATCCGTCGGTGGCACGGCGCACGCCGAGCAGCAGTGACTTGGCGTCCCAGCCAACGGTCCAGATCGGATCAGTGGCTGGGGCCGGATTGCCATGGATGCCGCCGGGGCCGGTGACTTCGGTGAACTGGTTGCGGCGGATGATGGTCCACTCGTCCGCCTCGCCGTCCCACTCCGCAAGCACCCCGGAGGGAGTGGTGGGATCGGTCTTCGCCGCGTTTCCCCGCTCGCCGTTGTTCGAGTAAACATAGACACCCTGTCCCGAGTAGAATCCCTTGCCGTGGTAGCCGGGCAGGCCGCTCTTGCGGCGGTCGGTCTTCACCGCTTCGTCGGCCCAGAGTTCCTTCACCGCGAGCGTCTCGACATCGATCTCGTAGATGCCTTCCTCCATGGTCGCGTGGAGGATCCTGCCGGCCGGGTCGGTGAGATGCCGCGCGGTGCCCGTCGGGCGGCCGAACATCTCTGAGTAGGGAATCGTGCGGACCTTCCGGTCCCGGTCGATGGCGTAAGGGCCGATGAAGAGTTGTCCCGATTCCTGATGAATCATGCGGTTCGCCGGGGTGCCGCCAATGGACTCGGGACGAATGATCTGATCGAGGTCGGGCGTGATCTCGTAGAGCTTGTCGCTTGAGCCTTGGGGTTTGTGCGGTGCGTAGGTGATGACCCACAGCCGGTCCGCCCACGGCACCACGGCACCGGTGCCGCACTCACCTTCGTCGTTGAACATCGCGAGGTGGGGGTGGATCCCGGAGAGTTGCCGGGGTGAGGCGTGGGCAGGGCTCAGAAGCCAGATCGAGGCCGCAAGGGATGCAAGGCGGATCGGGATCATCATGGGGCGGCCCCCGTTTACGGTATCCGAATCCGCACTCTTACGAAGTGCCGTTCGTCTTCGGGCCATGCAAAGGTCCAGCGGGTGAACCCGGGGGAAGCCCCTGACTGATCGGCGGCAGGGGCAGCAAGCTCGTTGCGAGGAAGCCAGGATTGGAGGTCGTCGCAGGACTCGAACTCGACGATGAAGCCGTCTGCCGGATCAAGGTCGCGCAGGATAACGTTCATGCCCGACGGGCCTGCCGAGAGAGGCCACGGGTTGGGAAGGGCAGGGTTCGTGCCGAAGACAAACTCGGCAAGGTCGTCGAGATCGTCCCCGTCGCCGTTGGCGGCAGCGACGGCGGCCCGACCGCCGGCGGTCGGAAGACCTTCCTCGCGAGCCCAGTCAAGCAGGGCATCGCGCTGGGGGGCCGGGCCGTAGGTGAACTGCGCCGTGGCGGTGGTGCTGGCGGAACTCGTCACGCGCACCCAGTGGGAGTGGAATCCGTCCGGGAACAGGTGGTTGAGCGTTTCCCCCGCCGACAGCGAGAAGGACTGGTAGGTGGACCACGTGTTGTCGGCGAGGAAATCGACCTCGACGGTGATGGTGGCGGCATCGGCCACGGACAGGGTCAGTTCCTTGCGGTCGTAGCCATACATCAGGTAGGGATCCGAGGGCGTGCCGGCCGTCACGGCGGTATCCCTCCAAGGGCCGCCCGTTCCGCGGGGCTCGCCCATTTTCCAGATGTCGTCCACCTCGCCGAGCCACAGGGCGGCACCGGAGGGGCTGCGCACCAGCGCGTCACTGGCCGGGGCGTCGTCGAGCACGCCGGACAGCACGAGCAGCCCGCGCCAAGAAGTGAAGTCGGTGATGCGCTTGCCGTGGGTGGCGAGCGGCCGCATCCGGCGCTTGCCGCCAGAGTTGTCTCGCGGGATCTCGTAGAAGGTGCCGTGCACATTCAGCAACTCCCGTTCGGTGACCACTTCGCGGAAACCCCGCGCCCATCCTGACAGGAAGGGCGCATCGTAGAGCGGATCGAGCTTCGGCAGGCGGAAACGCGTACCGCCGTCATCGATCCACGCCGAGGCGGCGTCGCTGCCGAAGTCCTGGCTCAGCGCGCCTTGCGACCGCAGGCTGGCCTCGGCCGAACCGTTCGTGACGTCCTGCAATTCAAGCGCCCCGCCAATCCGGTGGTAGCCGCCGTCGTTCGAGGCGAATTCCAGTTGCAGGTCACTGCCCGACATCGGGCGGATGAGCCCGTCCGAGTGGCCACCGGTGTCACGAATGTCGGCCAGGGCGGCGAAGCGGTCGGTGCCGACGGATGCAATCGGCGAGTGAGGGTAAGGATTGGAGAGGATGAAGTAACCCGAGAGGTTGCTCGCAGCGACATTGGCGGTGAGGCGCAGCCATTCCGCCGGGAGGTCGTTGAGGATCTCGAAGGTGTATCCATTCGCGGGGACGTTGACCGTGGTGACGGCAGACCAGGTTCCGGACCCGTCGGACGATTCGATCGCCACCGGGACCGCCGAGCCGCCACCGTTGCGCAGGTGCAGGGTGATGCGGGAGAAACCGTTGACGAGGAACGGATCCGAGACCTCGGCCGCGGAGACGCTTTCATTCACCCACACCCCGCCGTGTCCCTGGGGTGCACCCCAGTCGGACAGGTCTTCGATCTGGCCGAACCAAAGGTTGGACTGGGCCCGCGGTGCGAGGGCGTTGGAGAACTTCGAGAGGTCGTTCTTGGTCATGACCAGCCGCCCCTCGAAGGTGCAGTAGTCGACCGGCATCTTGTGGTAGGAGCACAGCGGCCGCAGGCCGGAAAAATCGACGGCCGAAAAGGTGCCGGGGAAGTCGAAGAACATCCCATGCATGTGCATCAGATAGGGACTGCCGGGAGTGTCGGGATCGAGCTGGCGGATGCGCGGCCACTCTGTGAACCAGCCGGGGTCGGCGTCGTGGGTGTAGCTCGACTTCGGCAGGCGGAAATCCGTCCACGTCCCACCTTCCAGCACCTTGAGGATCAGGGATCGACCGTCCCAGCCCACCGCCCACAGGCGGTCATCGGAGGGGGTGTTGCCGCGGATTCCCCCCGGGCCAGTGAGTTCGGTGAAGTTGTCATTCTGGACCGCAGTCCAGCTCGACCCGTCCCATGCGGCAAGAGTTCCGCCACCCCCGTTGTTGGTGTAGTACAGCTTCCCCTGCGAGGTGAAGAGCCCCTTGCCGTGAACTCCCGGGAGGTTGGCCTTGGGTGTGCCCGGGTACTGGTTGTCCACGTACAGGGTGGTGACAGCCAGCGTGTTCACGTCCACCTCATAGAAGCCTTCCTCCATGGTGGCGTGGTAGATCTTGTTCGACGGATCGGTGAGGTGGCGGGCGGAGCCGGTCAGGCGACCCGGCATCGAGGCCACGGGAATCGTCCGCACCGTGCCATCTGCGGCGATGGCGTGATGGCCGATAAAGAGCTGGTTCGACTCGTTGTGAATCATCCGGTTGGCCGGCGTGCCGCCCACACTCTCGGGACGGATGACCCGCGTCAGGTCGGGCTTGATCTGGTAGAGTTTGTCGGTCGACCCATCCGGCTCGTGGGGGGCGTAGGTGACCACCCACAAGTCGCCGGCCCAGGGAGCGATCGCTCCAGGTCCGCACTCCCCGTGGCTGTTGGTCATCGTCAGATGAGGATAGACACCCGAGATCTCGACCACCTTGTCGGTGTTCGGCGGCGCGACAACGAGTTCGTAATCGGCGACGGGGGCAGTCTCGGCGGTCTCTAGCAACACGACGTTGTCGATTGTGTAGGAATGTCCCGACGTCGTGGTGCGGTCGAAACGAATGCCGGTGATGGCACCGCCAGCGGGTGCGCTAGCCGAGGCGAAGGTGGTCAGGCCGGTGGCCGCGTGTACCAGCGTGGTCCCGGCCGGGTCGGACCAGGCCACGTCGTATTCCGCGCTGGCCGTGCCAAAACTACGCCCGATAATGCGGATCATCATCTCGACGTCGGCCCCGAACCCGAAGGTGGTGCCGTCGCTGATGCGGGTCAGGGATTCGTAAGATCCTCCACCGTTCACCTGCAGGATGTTGCCCAACGCACCGCGCAGTTCGATGGCATTTCCGCCCGCAGTATCGAGATAGACGTGGAAGCTGTCGTTGGTTGAGGAGCCGGCTACCGAGACCATAAAGTCCACCGTGAAATCCGTCTGGGCGCTGAAAGCCTGGCCAAGGGTGGCACTGGTGTTGAAGGGCAGGTGGGCCGCAGTAGCGGAGCCATCCAGACCGGTGGTGGAGGTCACCCCGCTCGCTGTCCAGCCCACGTCAAAGGGCGTGCTCTCGAAACCACCGTTGGTGATGAAAGGTGTCTCGGTTGTGATATCGACCTTTGCGGGGCTGGCCTGAAGATTCGGCGATGTCTCATCGTCCTCCGCTACGAAATAGACGTCGTATGGGCTATCGACTGCCAAACCGGTGATGGTTGCGGTGTTCTCGGTGTCGGCTGCAGTGAGCGGGATGCTCCCGCCGGCAAGTTCGCCGGAGCCGCCGGAACCTGTGCCCGCCTTGACCTCCGCCGAGCTAGGAGCGGCGGCACCATCGGCCACCACCACGTAGTAGGCGGTGCCCGGCTCATTGATCGCGGCACGCGCGGTGAAGCCGTCTGGCGTCGGGGTGTTCGCCTGCGGGTAAGTCGCCGTCCAGGACGGAGGCGTGGTGTCAGGTGCCTCGGTCGTGATGTCGACCTTCACTGTGCTTGCCTGAAGATTCGGCGTGGGCGACTCGTCGTCCTCTGCCACAAACCAGACATCGTAGGCGGTGCTGTCCGTCAGGCCGCTAATCGCTGTGGTGTGCTCGGTCTCGGCGGCCGTCAGCGTGATGCTGCCGCTGGTGAGTTCACCCGAGCCGCCGGAACCGATACCCGCCTTGACTTCCTCCGCAGTCGGCGCTGTGGCGCCGTCGACCACGACCACGTAGTAGGCAGTTCCCGGCTCGTCGAGCGCCGCACGCAGGGTGAAGCCCTCAGCCGTCGGGGTGTCCGCCTGCGGATAAGTCAGGGTCCATGACGGAGCCGTGGTGTCGGGGCCGGTGTCGACATTCGCATACACTTCGTAAAAGTCGGCGTCGCTAGCGTCCCCAAGCACGATACCTTGGATTGTCGTGCCGTTGGTCAGGTTCGCGCCCGTGGCATCAAGGAGGTCGGTGAAATCGAAGGCCACCCCGGCGACCGAGCGGCCGGTGAACTCACCGCCATTCAGCACGCCATCGGTGCGCACCACGTTCCAGCCCGAGAGCGCCACGCCTGCACCGAGCGTGCCGTCGCCCAGGATCGCGTGAACGACGACACTGTCGTTGCCCAGATCCTCGAAGACGAAGAAGTCCGGATCGGCGTCGTTGTCAGTGAAACCTCCGCCCGAGGCATTCCACTTGAGA
>NZ_JBISBU010000094.1:0-12226 GCF_044385805.1 Haloferula sp. A504 | reverse complement strand
CGCCGAGGGTGCTCAAAAGCCGCTGATCTCATCTCTCACCGAGATCGAGCCCCCCATCGGCGAATCGCCACCGGGAGTATGAGAAATGCGGGTTAGAAGGAATGGCGCTTCCTTAAGCCAGGTTCCGGTCCGAAGGTCAAAGGTCTCAAGGTCGAAAATCAGAACCAATCACCCGGGCCGAATCCTCGGGAAACTTTGAACGCGAGGACTTTTGACCTTGGACCTTCAGGCCTTTGACCACGGCACCCTCAGCTTCCTCCAATCCTCAAAGTCCACTTAAAGAAGTGCCATTTATGTTAGGCAGGAAAAGCCGGTCAATCCGGGCTCCACCCGTCGATGAACTTCCGATCGTCTTCCGAGAGGATTTCGAGGGGGATGTCGGTGGTGCGGCCATTCACCCGGGCCGTGATCCGGTCACCCGAACGGCTGAGCAGGGTGGCCGTGATTCTCCGTCCGTCCTGGTGGGTGAGGGTGCGGTTGACCGGGTTGGCCCGCGACCCGCCGGCCATTCCGCTGCTGCGGTCACTTTCCTGGGGCAGTTTGCTTCGGATCTCGTTGAAGCCTTTCGATTCGTGGAGAAACAGGATGGCGTCGAGATTGAAGTTCTTCGAGCGGCCGTGGATGGTGAGTTCGTAGGTCTCGCCGGGCTTCAAGGTGTAAACCGGGTCCCACTTCTTGTGGTTGACGTCGAGCCTCTGGCACCAACCCCAGCCCTTGGCGTTCCCGCCAAACATCTTGGTGTCGCTTTCCAGAATCTTCTTCGGAGTGTTGTTGCCCGACTCGAAGTCCCCATCGAGGGCCACGAAGCAGTCGTTGCAGATGTCCTCCCGCTTCGAAACGAGGTTCTTGTGACCGCGAAGAACCAGGCTGTAGTTGCCGGCCTTCGACACGGTGAAGCGGTAGATCAGCGGCGAGTCGGGCGGGCCGGACTCCGGCTTGTTGCCGGTGAACTCGAGATGACCGGTGCCGGAGAATCCATCGACGGTGGTCATGAGCTTCCACTTGCCGAGCCGCGAGGCGGTGGACTCGGCTTCGATCATGACGACGCCCCCCTTTTCCTCGAAGACCGGGTGGTCGGCGGCGTCGGCGGGAAACACCAGGAGGAGGCTCAGGAGATATCGCAGCGATCCCACGGGAGACCCACGATGCACTGATGGCCGGGTTTTCCAAGTCGGGACCTGCGCACTTCACTTTGCCGGATACTCGAAGGGATTCACCAGAGCCACGTCGATCCCTTCGAAATCCCGGGTGTTGCGGGTGGCGAGGACGAGCTGGTGCTCAAGCGCGGTCGAGGCAATCAGCCCGTCGATGACGGGAAGCGATCGGATGGATTGAAGCTCTCCCCACCGCTCGGAGATCGCCGGGGTGATGGGCAGGATCTCGGGCGCGTAGTCGGTTTTCAGGGTTTCCAGCCACGATTCGAACACGGCGGCCTGCTCCGGCGACCGGCGTTTCAGCATGGCGATGCCTTTCCGGATCTCCCCGATGGCGAGGACACTGATGTGATGGGTTTCGTCGGCGTGGGCAGCCGCCCAAGCCCGGACGGCGGGTTTTGCGCGGTTGCCCTTGCGGAGTTCGCTCAGGACATTGATGTCGAGGAGGAAGGCCATCACCACGATAGCGGGCGGTCCTCGATTTCCCGCGAGCGGTCGAGGGGCAACTCGACGTCCGCAGCGGCAGGGCAGGCCGCAATGAACTCGATCAGGCTCGGTTTGGACTCCGTCGATCCCGTGAGCGCCTCGTGGAGAATGCGCCGGTGCTCCTCCTCCGCCGAGACCCCGTGCTCAGCCGCCCGCAGCTTGAGTTTCCGAACGAGGTCCGGAGGGAGTTTTCGGACGATCAATTGGCTCATGGCGTGACTATGCTATCAATGATAGCAGAAGGCAAGCAGAGGTTTGGCAGGGGAACGAGTCCAAGCCCGCAATCGATGCCCGATAGTCACGTTGCTGAATCGCTGTTCGAGGCTCTGGTAGGGGAAGGTGAACCGCTTTTGGCCGTAGCCGAGGAGGGTCAGGAGGCGGGGCTGGCGGCGGAATGTTCCGCAAGCACCGTGAGGGCGAATCGGTTGCCATTGTTGCGGGAACTTGTGGCCGCGAAGAGATAAAGGACTCCACCGCCTGCAGCCAGCCAGAAGAACGCAGGGATCGAGATGATGAGACTCGCTCCCAGGTAGCTGACAGCAAGAAGCAGGCTTAGAGTTGCGAGGTCTCTTGTAAGCAGAAACATCCGCTGCGCCTCGGAGATCGCAGGCGGATCGGGGCGTCCCAGTTTGAGCGCATCGACGATCGGCTCGCCGCGCGCTGCGCGGAGCTGAACCTGACGGGCGAGATCAAGTGGTCGAAGATTTCCGAGCCCTACGCCCCGAAGTATTGCGAGCTGATGGACCGCTTCTTCGAGGAAATGATGGCGGGCCACCTGAAGGTACGGATCATGTTCACGCAGAACGCCCGGGTGCCGACCCGCCTGACCGCCGAGCACCGCGACAACGAGTATTTCCTGCTCTACTACCAGTTCATCAAGCAGGCCTTCGGCCTGGATTGGATCCCACCGAACGAGCACCAACGGCGGCTGCGGCTTTACTTCGACCAGTTCCCCGACACCCGCGAGGTGGCGAGCCAGTTCAAGGGCTACATCCGCGGCCTGGAAGACTTCAAGCGTTTCCGGGAGATTCCCCTGACGATCGCCCGGCGCGACATCACCGAGGTGCGATCCCACGATCACCTCCTGCTCCAGTGCCTGGACGTGGTGCTCGGAGCGATGTCGTTCCGCTTGAATGACCGCCACAAGGCGAAGCCCCCCGGCAGCCGCGTCCGTGGCAAGCGAACCCGGGCCAAGGAGGGCGTTTACAAGCACATCCTCCGGCTCATCCGCGCGTGGCGACCGGGGTTCAATCCCGGCGTCTCGACCGGGCGGGAACGCCTGGAGGACAAGTGGGAGCATCCCTACCGGCACTGGCTCTTCGAATCCCTACACTCCACCTTCGATGGCACCCGCACCAAAAAGAAGTAGCGCCCGGCCTGACCTACATGTGAACTCGACGCATGGCGTTGAGCTTCGGTCAAGTGGGGCGCTGGGAAAGAGTCACCCACCGGTGCCCGCGTGTCAATTTGATACCGTGCACCCGCCCAAGTTTCTTGGGTTGAGCGACTTGCGAAATCTGCGACAACCCGTTGCAGAACCGTAGAACACCGATGGCGAAGAAGAAGAAGGGCATCCGTTACGGCGAGACGAGGACGGTGCAGGATCCGTTGGTGAAATACGCCGGCGAGATCGGCTGGAAGCGGGTGACGCGCGACGAGGCGTTGACCCTTCGCCGGGGCGAGGGCGGCCGGGTCTTCTATCCGGTGCTGGAAGACGCCCTGCTGCGGCTGAATCCCGGTCTGGTGACGATGGAGAACGTCGGCGCGGTGATCGCCAGAATCGAGTCGGCTCGGGACTCGATCGAGGGCAACCAGGAGGTGCTGTGCTGGTTGCGCGGAGAGCGGACGATCTACGACGAGACCGAGAAGCGGGATCGCAACGTGCGGTTGCTGGACGAGGGCGAGCTGGAGAACAACGTCTTCCAAGTCACCGACGAGTGGCAGTACACCAACGGCCTGAAGACGAACCGGGGGGACGTTGTGTTTCTCATCAACGGGATCCCCGTGGCGCTGGTCGAGACCAAGAATGCGAAGAAGCCGCACGCGCTGGAGGAGGGGCTGATCCAGATCCGCCGCTACCACCGCGAGACGCCGGAGATGCTGACCATGCCGCAGGTCTTCGACCTGACGCAACTGCTGGAGATCTTCTACGGTGCGACCTGGAGCACCGAGCGCAAGGGCCTGTTCAAGTGGAAGAAGGGTGCGGGCGGGGCGACGAGCTACGAGGCGCGGGTGAAGGCGTTTTTCGACCGCGAGCGGTTCCTCAAGCTGCTGTGTGAGTGGATCCTGTTCTTCGTGAAGGACGACGAGCTGCGGAAGGCGATCCTGCACCAGCACCAGACCCGCGCGGTGGAGAAGGTGCTCGATCGTTGTGCCGACCCGGTGAAGAAGGCGGGGCTGGTGTGGCACACGCAAGGCTCGGGCAAGACCTTCACGATGATCTGCACGGCGCGGATGCTGCTGGAGGATCCGGATCGTTTCGGTGGGCAGCCGACGGTGCTTCTGGTGATCGACCGCAACGAGCTGGAAGGACAGCTCCAGGGCTGGGTCGAGCGCATCCTCGCGGAGAGCGGCGTCGCCTTCGAGTATGCTCACACCAAGAAGCGGCTGAAGGAACTCTTCGCGGCGGATTTCCGCGGGCTGATCATTTCGATGATCCACAAGTTCGACAAGATGCCGAAGGACATGTGCACTCGGTCGAACGTGTTCGTGCTGATCGACGAGGCGCACCGCTCGACCGGTGGTGACCTCGGGAACTACCTGATGGCGGCGCTGCCGAACGCGACCTTGATCGGCTTCACCGGCACGCCGATCGACAAGACGGAGTATGGCAAGGGAACCTTCAAGGTCTTCGGCAAGGACGACGAGCAGGGGTATCTGGACAAGTATTCGATCAAGGAGTCGATGGAGGACGGCACCACGCTGCGGCTGCGCTACGCGCACGCGCCGTCGGAGATGACCGTCGATGGCGAGCTGCTGGAGAAGGAATTCCTGTCGCTGGCCGAGGGCGAGGGCGTGTCGGACGTCGATGAGCTGAACAAGATCCTCGACAAGGCGGTGAAGCTGAAGGCGTTCCTGAAATCCAAGGATCACGTCCGCTCGGTGGCGGCCTTCGTGAAGGAGCACTTCACGGAGAACGTCCAGCCTCTCGGCTACAAGGCATTCCTGGTGGCGGTGGACCGCGAGGCCTGCGCGCTCTACAAGCAGGCGCTCGACGAGCTGTTGCCGCCGGAGGTCACGGCGGCCGTTTACACCAGCGCCCACAATGACTCGGAGAAGCTGCCGCTCGTGCACAAGCATCAGCTCGGCCCTGACGAGGAGAAGACGGTGCGCAAGCAGTTCGCCAAGCCCGGTAGGGACCCGCAGATCCTGATCGTGACCGACAAGTTGCTCACTGGCTATGACGCGCCGGTGCTTTACTGCATGTATCTCGACAAGCCGATGCGGGACCACGTGCTGCTACAGGCCATCGCCCGGGTGAACCGGCCTTTCGAGCAGGAGGACGGAAAGAAACGCAAACCCTGCGGGCTGGTGATCGATTTCATCGGGATCTTCGGCAAGCTGAAGAAGGCGCTGAAGTTCGACTCGAAGGACGTGAGCGGGGTGATCGAGAACCTCGACGTGTTGTTCGCCGGATTTACGAAGCTGATGGCTGAGGATGCGAAACGTTATCTCGAACTGGCTGGCGACGGGGATGACGACAAGGCACTTGAGGCGGCGATCGATGCCTTCAGTAACAAGGAGGAGAGAGAGGAGTTTTTCTCCTGCTACAAGAAGATCGAGAGTCTTTACGAAATCCTCTCACCGTCACCGGATCTGTACGGCTTCATCGACGATTTCAGGCAGTTGGCTGCCCTTTATCAAGTGGTGCGGAACGCCTACGGGGATGAAACGACCTACTGGGGCGAGGTGGCGGCGAAGACCGAGAATCTGGTGCGGGACGAGGCGAGTGCCTACGTGGTCCGGCCGCGGAAGACCGTCAGGGTCGATGAGAACTTCCTCGCCGGCCTGGAGGAAAGCGGGGAGTCGGAGAACCACAAGATCATCAACTTGGTCCGGCTGCTGACCGCCGAAGCGGAGGAGAAGGGCGACAGCGAGCCATTCCTGATTCCGATGGCGGAGCGGGCGAGGCGCATCCTCGACGAGTACAGCAACGACCAGAAGCAGACCCGGAAGGCTCTGAAGCAACTGGAGGAGCTGGCGCAGCAGAAGGTGGAGGCCGAGAAGCAACGCCAAGAGATGGGGCTCGACGTGAACGTGTTCGCGATCTTCTGGGTGCTGAAGCAGGAGGGGCTGGCGGATCGTCGTGGGTTGGCGGAAGAAATCGACGCCGCTTTCGCGGCATTTCCGAACCACGAGCATCTCGCGGAGGAAAAGCGGCAACTGAAAGCTGAGATCTACAAATCGCTTCTCAAGGAAGTGGATGGAAAGCGCATGGTCGAAATCGCGGATCGGATCATCGGATTGAACCGGACCGAGGATCCCCGGAAATGAGCCCGGAGGCATTCAAGACGGAAGTCTGGCGCTGGGCGGAGTTGACGAAAACCGAACCCACCCAAGTTCGGGTCCAGCGGATGACGAGGAAATGGGCCTCGTGCTCGACCTCCGGGTGCCTGAGTTTTTCCAAGGAGCTGCTCCAGCAGCGGAAGGAGTTCCGGGATTACGTCATCGTTCACGAACTGCTGCACCTGAAGGTTCCGAATCACGGAAAGCTCTTCAAGAGGCTGCTCGATGCCTTCGTGCCGGGATGGGAGCGCTTGCCCGAGGTCAGGCGGTGAGCGTTTTCAAGCGATCACGTCCTTCACGACGCGCGAGTGCTTGGTCACGTTGCTGAGGCGCTGTTCGAGGCCCTGGAAGGGATAGGTGAAGCGCTTGTGATCGTAGCCGAGGAGGGTCATGAGGGTGGCGTGGAAGTCGTGGGCGCTGACCTTGTCGGCGACCGCTTCGTAGCCGATCGGGTCGGTCTCGCCGTAGCTGAAGCCGGGCTTCACGCCGCCACCGGCCATCCAGATGGTGTAGGCCGAGGGGCTGTGGTCGCGGCCGACGTTGCGCATCTCGACGCCGCCGCGGTTCTCGCGCATCGGGGTGCGGCCGAACTCGCCGGACCAGATGACCAGGGTTTCCTCGAGCAGGCCGCGCTGCCTGAGGTCCTTGAGCAGGGCGGCGATCGGCTGGTCGATCTCCTTGCACTTGTCGGCGAAGCCCTGGCGGAGGTCGGTCTGGGCGTTGGTGCCGTGCGAGTCCCAGCCCCAGTCGAAGAGCTGGATGTAGCGCACGCCGCGCTCGGCGAGGCGGCGGGCGAGCAGGCAGTTGTTGGCGAAGGACTCCCTGCCGGGCTGAGTCGCGTAGGCTTCGTGAGTTGCCTCGGATTCCTGGGAGATGTCGAAGGCGTCCGAGGCGTGAAGCTGCATGCGGAAGGCCATTTCGTACTGCGCGATGCGGGTCTCCGTCTCGGGGTCGCCGATCTCGGTGGCGACTCGCTGGTTGAGGCTGTTGAGGGCATCGAGCGTGCGTCGGCGCAGGCTGCGCGAGACGCCGTCGGGGTTGCCGAGGTAGAGGACCGGATCGCCCTGTGAACGGCATTGGACGCCCTGATAGACGCTGGGCAGGTAGCCCGAGCCCCAGACCGACTTGCCGGCATCGGGGTTCTTGCCGCCGGAGGTCAGCGCGATGAATCCCGGGAGGTTCTGGTTTTCCGATCCCAGCCCGTAGGTGGCCCATGCCCCGGCGGAAGGACTTCCGGGCAGCGGACTGCCGGTGTGGAGGAGCAACTGGGCCGGGCCGTGATTGAACTGGTCGGACCACATCGACTTGATGAAGCAGACCTCGTCGATGAGCTCCTCGAAGTGCGGCAGGCGGTCGGAAATCCACGCGCCGCTTTCCCCGGCCTGATGAAAGGGGTACTGCGAGCCGAGCATCTTGGGCACGCCCTGGATGAAGGCGAACTGCTTGCCTTCGAGAAATTCCTGCGGGCACTCCTTGCCATCGAGCTTGGCGAGGTCCGGCTTGTAGTCGAAGAGCTCGAGCTGGCTCGGGGCACCCGCCATGTGCAGGTAGATCACCCGCTTGGCCTTGGGCGCGAAGTGGGGGGCGTCGGGCAGGAGCGGGGCGGCCGGGTCCTTCTTCAGCTTCGCGCCGAGACCGGTCTGCGTGCCCATCCACAGCGCCCCGAGCGCCAGCGAGGATTCGCTGAGGAAGTGCCGGCGCGTCAGGTGGCGGACGCGGTCGTGGTGGAATTGCTGGAACAGGTTCATCGGTTCAACGCGAGATCGGAGTTGAGCAGGGTGTTGGCGACGAGGACGAGCGCCGCCTCGTTGGGGTTGCTGCCGAGCTTGGCGGACTCGTCGGGTGCCTTTTCGTACTCGGCCTTGGTTTCCGCGTGGAGGGTTGCGAGGATGTCGAGCTCCTCGGGAGTGGCGTCGCGCAGGGTGATCAGGCGGTATCCGTGGGCGAGCTGGATGCGGAGGTCGGACCCTGCCCCGCCCATGCGTTCGGCCAGTCCCTGGGCGAACTCGATGTGGGCCGGGTCGTTGAGCGTGACCAGCGCCTGCAGCGGCGTGTTGGTGGTCAACCGCCGCGGCAGGCAGACGTCGCGCGGCGAGGCGTCGAAGGTGAGGAAGGCTGGGTAACCGGCGGTGCGCTTGTGGTAGGTGTAGATGCCGCGCCGGTAGCGGTCGGGACCGGTCGAGGTCTTCCATTTGGCGCCGCTGTAAACCGAGTTCCAGACCCCTTCCGGCTGCGGCGGGAAGACCGGCTTGCCGCCCAGCTTGCGCTCGAGCAGGCCGGAGACCAGCAGTGCCTGGTCGCGCACCATTTCGGCGGTCAGCCGCTGGCGCGGACCGCGGGCGAGCAGGCGGTTGCGAGGATCCTTCTCGAGCAGTTCGGGCGTCGCCCGGTTCGACTGGCGGTAGGTGGCCGAGAGGACCATCTCGCGCAGGAAGGGCTTGAGGTGCCACTTGTGGTGGTCGCGCAGGCGCAGGGCGAGGAAGTCGAGCAGTTCGGGATGGGTGGGGACAGAGCCGGACGAACCAAAGTCCTCCTGGGTCTCGACGATGCCGGTGCCGAACACCTGGGCCCACAAGCGGTTGGCCAGGGTGCGCGCGGCCAGCGGATTCTTCTCGCCGACCAGCCAGCGGGCCATGTCGAGGCGGTCACCGGTGATGCCTTCGCCGCCGAAGACGGAGGGGACGCCCGGCTCGACCTCGTCGCCGCGGGTCATGCGGTTGCCGCGGATGAAGAGCCGGGTCGGCCGCTTGGCGGCTTCGGAGCGCTCGAGCATGACCGGGATCATCGTTCCGCCGATGCCGCGGTATTCCTTTTCGAGACCGGCGAGCTCGTCGCGGACCGCCTGATGAGCGGGAGAACCGACGTGCCGCACCAGGCGGTCGTCGCCGCTGGTCGCAATCTTGAAGCGGGGCAGGATGCAGCTCTGGCTTTCGTTGCAGGTGGCGCCGTGCCGGACGCGGATCTCCAGCCGCTCGCCCGCCTGCGGAGTCGCGCTTTCGCCGGGGATGAACCACGCGGTGCGGGGCTGATGCACCGCCGGGTATTCGCCGAATCCTCCCCCTCCGCCTTTCAGGGCTTCGCCCGGGAGATAGGGGCCGGCGAGGAAGTCGGCAGCGACTTCCTCGAACTTGATCGGGCGTTTCCCGCCCGTCGGCGAAACGTAGGCCGCTTCGAATCCGGAAATCACGGCGCCCTTTCCGCTCCACTCGGCCGGATCGTCCTGCTCCGGGAAGATCTCCACGCGGATCAACGACAGGGGCCGCGCCTCGGTTTCGAGCACGAAGACTCCGCGGTTCGGCGTGGTGCCGGAGGAAACCACGACACCATCCGGCTGCTGATCGAGCTTTCCGGTGTCCGGCTCGACCACGGTCTTGTCGAAGGAAAGAGTCTGCCAGTCGTCGACCTCCAGCGCCGCTTCGCGCAGCGGTCGATTGAGATCCTCATTACGCTGGCGGATCTGTTTTTCCAGGCGCACGACGTCCGCCTGCTGCGAGGGATTGTGGGCGACCTTGGTCTTCGGCCAGTCGTCGTTCCGGTCGATGTCCTCGGTGTTGTTGAAGAAGGCGAGGAAGCGGTAGTAGTCCTCGTGGGGGATGGGGTCGTAGGGGTGGGCGTGGCACTGCACGCAGCCCATGGTGGTCGCGTTCCACGCGGTCCAGGTGGTGTTGACCCGGTCGATCACCGCGGCGGTTCGATATTCCTCGTCGTCGGTGCCGCCCTCGGTGTTGTTCTGGGTGTTGCGGTGGAAGGCCGAGGCGATCAGGTCGCGCGGCTCGGGGTCTTCGATCAGGTCGCCGGCGAGCTGCTTGATGGTGAACTGGTCGAAGGGCATGTCCGCGTTGAAGGCGTCGATCACCCAGTCGCGGTAGGGCCAGATTTCGCGATGGGGATCCTTCTCGAAGCCGAAGGTGTCCGAGTAGCGGGCAAGGTCGAGCCACATCGCCGCCCAGTGCTCGCCGTAGGCCGGGGAGGCGAGCAGACGGTCGACCGCCTGCTCCATGGCGTCTTCAGGGTTCTGCGCTGCCGCTTTCCGGAAAGCTTCGAATTCCTCGAGCGTCGGGGGCAGGCCGGTGAGGTCGAGCGAGGCCCGGCGCAGCCACTCGGCACCATCGGCTTCGGGTGAAGGCTTCAGGTTTTCGGCTTCGAGTTTCGCCAGGATGAAGCGGTCGAGCTCCTGCTCGGGCCAGTCGCTGTCGGCGATGTCCGGCATTTCCGGCATCACCGGCGCCTGAAAGGCCCAGTGCTCGCCCCACTTGGCCCCCTCGCGAACCCATTCGGTCAGCGTTTCGACGTCGGCGTCCGAGAGCGGCTTGGGATGATGGTCGGGGGGCGGCATCCGGTCGTCCGGATCGTCGGTCAGGATCCGTCGGATCATTTCCGAGGCTGCGGGATCCCCGGGAACCACGACCGGCTTGCCGGACTCGCCCTTGCCCAGCACATCCTCGCGGTAGAGGAAGGACACCTCCCCCGCCATTTTCACGCCACCGTGGCAGGTGGTGCAGTTCTTGGTCAGGATCGGCCGGACATCGCGGTTGAAGTCGACACCCTGCGCCGACAGCGAGGCCGCTGTGACGAGCGTCAGAAAAGTTGGAAGGAGATGTGCCATCAAAGGTTCGCAGGCTACGCAGGATGGGGCCCAAGCCTTAGCAATTCTTTCGGATTCGGACGGATTTCCGGGGATGTTGACCGTTCTTGGCGATGGCTATCCATACATCCGGTCCGGATCCGATCAAATGGTTCGGAAAACCGGCGTCAGGATCACGAATGGAGTTCAAATGAACACTTTTTGGTTGACCTGTTGGCGTAGGGTGGGCTAGATCGCCCTGCCATGACAACGACTCTTGAGACCTCTCCCTCCGTCGATCGCCTCCCGGAACACGCCATTTACAAGCCCAACGGCAAAGGCAGCGGTGGGGTGATCCGTTTCGGCCTGAATCCCGACAAGGCCGCGGTTTTCGTCGATGCGGCCTCGCAGAGCGGCGAGCGGCAGTTCGATTGGGAGAACAAGTTCACCATGAAGTGGGGCCTGGCGGATCTTGGCGCGGCGCTGGCGGTGCTTCAGGGGCGGGAGTCCCAGACGAAGCTCTTCCACAAGACCGAGGCGGCGAACAGCGCCTTCGAGCTGCGGCTTCGGGACGACCCCGACCGCGCGCCCTACCTGATGGGGCTCTCGCGCCAGGAGTCGGCCGACAAGTCGGTGCGCAAGGTGGTGATTCCCGTGACCCATGCCGAGGCGGCGGTGCTCGAGCAAGTGCTCGCCGCCGCGGTGCGGCGCCTGGTCGGCTGGTAAGCCCGGTCGTTCGGTTGGACTCCGCACGGGCAAGGACCGCGCGAGGCCACTCGCGCATCGACTCGTTCATGCGGCGGAACGAACCCTACGGCTCGCCGAGGAGGTCCGGGCGGTTGGCGCGGGTGCGTTCGAGGGCTTGCTCCTTTTTCCACGCCTCGATCTTGGCGTGGTGGCCGGAGAGGAGGACTTCGGGGACCACCAGTCCGCGAAACTCGGCCGGCTTGGTGTAGGCGGGCGCTTCGAGCAGGGTCGGGTCGGAGAACGATTCGTCTTCGGGTGAGCGTTCGTCGCCGAGGGCACCGGGGAGGAGTCGCACGATGGCGTCGGTCACCACCGCCGCGGCGATCGCGCCATTGGTCAGGACGTAGTCGCCGATGGAGAGTTCGAGGTCGACGAGCTCCTCGATCACCCGGTGATCGACCCCCTCGTAGTGGCCGCAGACGATCAGGAGATGGCCGCCCTTTTCCGAGAGTTCGCGGGCGACGGCCTGCTTGAAGACCTTCCCCTGCGGGGTCATGAGGATGACCGTGGTGGCTTCGGTCTTCAGTTCCTCGATCGCGGCGAAGAGTGGCTCGGGCTTCAGCAGCATCCCCTGGCCACCGCCGCAGAGGTAGTCGTCGGTGCGGCGGTGCTTGTCGGTCGCCCAGTCGCGCAGGTTGTGAGCATGGATTTCGACGATCCCGGCGGCGCGTGCCCGCGAGATGATGCTCTCGCTCAGCGGCGCGAGCGCGATCTCGGGGAAGAGGGTGAGGATGTCGATCTGCATGAGTGGCGGCGGATTACATCCGCC
>NZ_JBISBU010000093.1:0-12250 GCF_044385805.1 Haloferula sp. A504 | reverse complement strand
AGAGCCAGCTCGCCGACGCGCTGCTCGCCGACGCCGCCAAGTCCGCCACCCGCGACCCCGCGGTGCTCACCAAGCTCCTCGCGCCGCTGGGGTGAAATGGGAGAAGGAGCTTCCAGCTCCTTTCTTCTTCCCGACTCACCC
Organism: Haloferula sp. A504; assembly: GCF_044385805.1. Taxonomy (NCBI): domain Bacteria; kingdom Pseudomonadati; phylum Verrucomicrobiota; class Verrucomicrobiia; order Verrucomicrobiales; family Verrucomicrobiaceae; genus Haloferula; species Haloferula sp. A504. Next base: position 12,109 of record NZ_JBISBU010000093.1, on the reverse strand, counting down.
ATGAGGGGTTGAAAACCCCTTCTCCATATTCCTACGGCCCCAGTTCGAGCGGCGGGACCTCCTCGTCCTCGCTGGTGAACTCCTCACCCGGAAGTGGCGGCGGCTGCCGGTCGAGGAAGCCGTAGTGTTCGAGACCCTCGAAGAATCCGGCCAGGCCGGGCTGGTTGCAGTGATACAAACGCGGGCGCTCGCGCATGCGCCGCAGCACCGGATCGGCATCGGCGGCGACCGCGGCGATGTTGCGCCCGCGAATGGCGGCGGCGTCATTGCCGTAGGTGCCGAAGACGTAGATCCGGGCGGGATCGATGCCCCACTTGTGGACCAGGTAGCGCAGGGCGACGTCCTTGCCGGAGCGCGTGGGGAGGACATCCACGAAACACCCGGAAGTGATCATCACCTTGGCCGAGACGCCGGCCTCGCGCAGCTGGCGCTGGAGGACCGCGCGACTCGTCTTTTGCCCCTCATCCAGCAGGAAGGACACCTTGAGCGGGTGCTGTCGTTCCTCCGGCTGCAGGGTGAGGCCCGGGATGTCGGCCATCGCCTCGACCACGGCATCGCGGTCCCATTTCAGGCGCGCCTGACGGCTCCACACCTCGTCGCGATGGGGAGTTTCCCAGCCGTAATGAATCTCGGCGCCCAGGCCGGAAATCAGGATCGAGGGCTTGGGCATCTGCAGTTGCTCGATCACCCCGCGGGCCTCGTTGTAGGAAAGGCCGGTGGCGAAAATCATGCCGAGTTCCCCCTCGTTGAACAGCCCGCGCCAGCGCTCGACCAGGCCGGGGTCCTCGCTCTCGATCCGGGGCGGCAGATCCATGCAGGCCCAGTGTTCCCGCTGCGTCAGGAACTGGCGCGAGCCCGGCACCTTGGGCCGCGGCTCCCTGGGCAGAATCCCGGCAAGCTCCTTCATGTAGGCGCGCACGTGAGCGTCCCAGCTGTAGTGCTTCCGCACCCGCTTGCCGCCACGTTTCGAAAGCTCCTTCTGGTGGGCCGGGTCGGAAATGATCTTCTCGATGGCATCGCCGATCGCCTGGTCGTCCATGGGATCGACCAGGATGCCGTTCTCGCAGTTGCCGAGAATGTCGCGCGGTCCACCGTCGTTGGTCGCCACCAGCGGCAATCCGGCGGCGGCGGCCTCGAGCAGCGTGAGGCCGAAGGGCTCGGTGAAGGCGGGATTGACGAAGACCCCGCCGCGGTCCGCCGCCCAGCGGAAAAACTCCGGCACCTCGGGGGAATCATGCTGCTTCGGAACCGCGCACACCCCGTAGAGGTCGAGATCGTCGATCAGCCGCAGCAACTCGCTCCACACCTTGCGGGCGCCCGCCGAAAGGTTCTTGAGCGTGTCGCGGTTTCCGCCGATCACGACCAGGTTGGCGTGCTCGCGGAGCCAGTCGTTGGCCCCGAATGCCCGGACCAGGCCGGCGAGGTTCTTGCGTTCGTCGGCGCGGGCAATGGTGAACACCGCGGGCTTGGAGGGATCGCGGAGAAAACGACCGAGCTTGGCATCCACCGACTCGTAGGCCTCGCGGTTGCCCGCACCATCGAAGCGCGTGAGATCGACGCCGGGGGGGATGACCCGCATCTGGTCCTCGGCGTGGCATTCGTAGAGGGCATACTGCTCATCGACCTCCTGCCGCGTGCTGGTGCAGACCATCGAGGCGGCGTCGAGGCTCATTTCCTCGGCCTCGATGCGGACGGCGAGATTGTATTTCTGTTCGATCGTGGACTCGTCCACCCCGCCCTCGACGAGGCGTTGGCGTTTCACCCGCCCGAGCGAGTGCCCGGTGAAGGCAAAGGGAACGCCGAGCGCGGCGGCGACCTGGCGGCCGACATACCCGGCGTCGCCATAGTGCGCATGGATCAAGTCCGGCACCCGCTTCTCGCGGCGCAGCCACGCGAGCGTGCCATCGATGAAGGCATCGAGATGGCGCCACAGCACCTCCTTGCGCAGGTAGCGCCGGGTCCCTGCCTCGATGCGGCGAATGTCGGCCCCGTTCCCCAGATCCTCGACCGCCGCGGCATAGTCCTCGCTGACCCGTGGATCGAAGATCCGCCGGGTGACCAGCGTGACCTGGCGCACGTCCTTGTGCCGGGCGAGCGCCTTCACCAATTCCAGCACGTAGAGGCACTGCCCCCCGGTGTCGGGGTCGCGGCCGAGTTCGAGATTCTGGCCACGGATCAGGCCGTGGAGCGAGAAGTGAAGAATGTCGAGCTTGCGGTTCATGAGCGGTGCTGGGGAAAGACTCCGTGATGGATGAGGCCCTCGATGATGCCCGCCGCGCATTCACCCCGGGCGCGAAAGGCGTCGAGATCGCGGACGGCCTCGATCAATTCCGGCTCGGCGTTGGCGGGCACGATGCCACGGACGCCTTCGACTTGGAACATCGATGAATCATTGCCGGTGTCGCCGGCGACGACCGCCTCGTCGAGCGGCACGCCGAGCTTCCCGCAGATCCAACGCAACGCATTGCCCTTGTTCGCCCGGCGCGGCAGGACGTCGAGGTCACGGGCGGAGGAGTAGATGACCTGCGCCGTCACGCCCGCCTCGTCCAAGGCGGCCCGCAAGCGGTCGAGGTCGGCCGGCGAGGCGTCATGCCAGAACCAACTGCTCTTGCACTCGTTCTGCTGCTCGGCGGGCTGCTCCTCGATTCCGGAAAAGGAACGGACCACCTCGATCGCCTTGGCGAGGTCCCAGTCTTCGGAGAGAGCCTCCGCGTAGTCCGGGATGACCCCGCCCGCGCCCGGATCGTGGATCACGGTGCCGACCCCGCCGATGTAGTAGTCCGGCTCGGGCAGTCCGCCGGCACGGATCACGCGCATGGCATCCTCGACCAGGCGGCCGGTGCTGTAAACGAGGACGGGGCGGTCGTCCCCCAGCGAATCCCAGATTCGCCGGAAATCCGCAGAGGCCTCCGGCAGACCCAGCAGGGTGCCGTCGAGGTCGGAGCAAAAGAGCGCCACGCGCTTGGTTTCGGGCATCGGGATGAGCCTACCAGCGATCTCCCCGCCGTCCAAGGAAAGGGATTCCGGTTGCCCGGATCAGCCCGGCTTGATGCGCCGCAACTGGCGTTTCAACACCGGAACCCGCGCTTCGAGTTGCTGCCGGAGTTCCGCCTCATCGGCCCGTGGATCGAAGCGCAGCCGCTGGTGCTGCGCGAGGGCTTCGTCGAGCAGGTCGGGCGTCTCAAGCGAGCCCCGGAGCCCGCGCAGCCAGCGCGCCAGCGGAGTGGCCAGCGGGCGCTCGCCGAGCAGGGGCGTGGCGGGTTTCTCCAGCGCCCCGAGGGGCGAAAGCGCGAGTTCCGCCCGCCGCTCGGCGCGCGAGCGCTGCGGCCCGATCCGCCGTTTCGACCGCCACAGCCTGCGCCCGATCAGCACCGCCCCCGCGAGCAGCGGCAGGAAGATGAGGGCGAGCGCCATGCCGAGATTTCCCGGCTGACTGCGCCAGACGAGGATGTTGTCGCGCAGGATGTGCCAACGATCGAGCAGCCCCTGCCAGGCGGGCATCCGCGGTGCCTCCAGCCCGGTCCAGTCGGGCGGGGTGAGGTCGACATCGATCCATTTCTTTCGCGACTCATCCCACGCCAGGCACCAGGCATGGCCGTGGGTTCCGCGGATCAGGGCTTCGCCGCTCTTGGGATCGCGCTCGACCACCGAGAATCCGGTCGCGTAGCGGGTCGGCACCCCGCATTCCCGGAGGATGAAGGCGGTCGCGGTCGCGAAATACTCGCAGTGCCCGCGCTTCGTTTCCTCGAGGAACATCGAGACGAAACGCCCGCGCTCCTCCTCGCCGAGCGGCCGCGGATAGGAAAGGTAGCGCGTGTAGGTGAACTCCTTGAGGAAATGCGATCGCAGCCGCGAGATCTGCTCGGGCAGCGGCTTGCCGCGCAGCTCCAGCTGCTCGACCAGGCGCGCGATCGCGTCGCGCTCGACCGCCGGCACCTGAAGATCGGGCGACGGCTTCCCGGGGTTGCGCGGATTCGACCACGGCGGCAGCGCGGTCATCATCGGGTCGCCCCACAGCACCAGCGCGTCGGCCACCGGATGCCGCGGATCGACCCGCAGGGTGCCGAAGGGGTTGATCTCGATGTCCTGGTTGGGCAGCACCATGCTCGCCGCATTTCCCGGGATCGGGAAAAGCCCCTTGCGCGGGGTGCCACCACGAATGGTGAAGCGCGGCAGGGCCTCGTGGGTCGCGACCTCGTTTGAAACCCCCTGACCCTGCGCCGTGATCCAGTAAACGGGATCGGTGCCGAAGTTCCCGAGCGTTTCGAAGTCGATCACCTCGCTCTCGCCGCTGTCGACCCTCGCCGGCAGCTTCGCGCTCCAATAGGTGTTCACATAGGCGTTGTAGGAGGCGATCCGCAGCAACTTCGGCAGGTCGCCCTGGCGCGGGATCAGCCGCCACTGGATGGCCGGCGACTGCTTGATCTCGCCCAGCTCGCCGATCGCGGTGCGGGTCTGGCGCGAGTAGGTGAGGTAGGATGGGTCGTAGCTGCCGAGGACGAAGTTCCGGTAGGCGTAGTCGAGCACCCGCTCGCCGCCGTAGCCCCCCACCGCCGCCAGCCCGAGCATCGCGACCGCGCCGAAGCGGGACTTGATCCGTGGAAAGAACGCGACCGCGAGCAGGATGAGCAGCGCCGGGAAGAAGACCGGCGAACGGGCGTGCTCGCCGAGGCTCGCGGCGATCAGGGTCCCCGGAAGGAAGACGTTGTCGAAGGAGAAGCGGATGTCGCGGAACGGCAGCCCGTGCCGCTGCGCATGCGCCCGCCGTTTTCTCATGAACAGCGACAGGTTCGCCAGCGACATGCTACGGCGTATGCCGTAGCTCTGGACGAACTGCAGCGGCAGCATCACGACCGGCAGCCAGGTGATCGTCCTCGGCAGCGCGGAAAGCGCCGACCCGTCGAGCCACACCAGCGCCGTCACGACCAGCAGCCCCATGATCGAGACCTGCCAGGCCCGCAGGTAGGCCGGGTCGCCGAAGTCCCAGCGGATCCGCGTCCAGTGCGCCGCCTCGACCGCCAGTGCCAGGATCAGGCCGACCAGCGGCCGCCCGGTGATCCCTCCCCACAGCAGCAACGACGCCCCCAGCAGCAGGCGCGGGGCCGGCTGCGGTGGGTTGGGGTCGGTCGATCGGCTCATGGTCTTCAGAGTTTTCCGGGCAGTCGCATCAGGTCCTCGGCCGGGTGGCTCGCGCGCACGAAATGCACACCCGGAGGCCGGGCGGCCGGCACCTCCTCGCAGACCACGATCGCCGCGATCTCGATGCCGGTCCCGGAAATGCGGCTGAGCATTTCGCGGCGTTCCTCCGACCAGCCGCAAAACACCGCCAGGCAGCCGGCAAGATCCTCGGAGTGGCGCAACACGAGTTTCCTCAGCGAGTCGAACTGCGGACGCGGCGACGACTCGACCCCCGCGAGCACCTCGAGCAGCGACTCGGCCCGTCCCGTCCCTCGGCCGGCGGTGACCACCCGTTCGGCACCGGAGATGAACATCAGGTCGATGAGGCACTCGTGGGTGTCGATCGACGACACGAACGACGCGGCCACCGAAACCGCCTCCTCGAACAAGGCCAGGTCCCCGGCCTCCGGAAAGGTGTCGAGGATGAGTCCGTGGCGGGGAAAGAAACTGTCCTCGAGCTCCTTGACGATCGGCCGCCCGGTGCGGGCCCAGCTTTTCCAGTGGATCAGGCGCGGCGGATCGCCCGGTTGATAGTCGCGCAGGCCGACGAACTCGCCCGACGGCCCGGCATTGCGCGAGGTTGCGTCGCCACCGGGCTGGAATCTCGCGCTGCCCGGCAACTCGAAGGGGGGCAGCCGGTAGCGGCGCGGCAGGATCGCGAGGCCGGACTCCGGGGCCTTGACCCGGCGACAGCGCTGATAGAGACCCAGCGGATCCGGCAGCAGCACCCGCAAGTCGTCGAGCGCCACCAGCCCGCGACGCCGCGGCAGCAGTTCGGCGACGAAGCTGCCCGTCTCGCCCCGCCGCAGCTTGAGCGCCTGCTCACTGGGACGCGGCTCGTAGATCAGCCGGCTTTCACACAGCCAGTTCCAGCGGTAGTAGATGAAGAATCGGTCGAAGGCGTTGCGCTTCGACTCGCCCGGCTCCGGGGTCAGCAGGAAGCGCTCGAAATCCGGCCGCGGGTCCGGCGGCGTTTCCAGCAACCAGGCGTTGCGAAGGCTGCGGCCGCGGTTGGTCACGTGGTAGCGGATGCGAACCGGCTCGCCCACCGTCGCGTGCGCGGGCACGTCGCGCTTCACCTCGATCCGCACCCGCCGGAAGGGCAGCCACAGCAGCGAAAGGCAGCCCAGCGAGAAGCCGAAGGAGAACAGGCGGAAGACCGGATCGGAGGCCTGACCGCCGGCGAGGCAGCCGAGCACCACCCCGAGCAGCAGGAGACCCATCCCGGCCGGCCGGATCCTCCGCCGCAGCCACTGGTTGACCGCCGTGCCGCGGTGGTAGAACGGATAAAGCCAAGAATTGAACCTTCCCGCTTCAATCCTGTCTTCGACGGCCGATCTTCCACTCACTGCAAACAAGCTATCGCGTGGATGGGCGGAAGCTCCAGCGCGGATGCGGCCGACATTTGCCAACGCCGCCTCCGCTTGGTAGCCAGCCCCGTGCTCGACGAACGATGGACCGGCCTTGCGGTGGATGCCGCACGCACGCTCGGGCTTTCGCGTCTGGCCGGTCGTCTGCGGGTCGAGTGGAACCCGCGCCTCCGGACCAGCGCCGGACGGGCCTGGAGCCGGCAGGCCCGCATCGAGCTGAACCCGCTGCTGAAGAACTTCGACGAAGAAGAGATCCGGCGCACGCTGCTCCACGAACTCGCCCACCTCGTCGCGCACAACCGGGCCGGACGCCGGAAGATCGCCCCGCACGGCCCCGAATGGCAACTCGCCTGCGCCGAGCTGGGGATCCCCGGCGAGCCCGCGCGCCACCAACTGCCGCTGCCGCGCATCCGCCAGCAGCGCCGCTTCACCTATGCCTGCCCGGCCTGCGGCAAGGTCGTCCGCCGTGCCCGCCGCCTGCGCCACGAGGCCGCCTGCCTCCCCTGCTGTCGCCAGCACGCCGGAGGGCGGTTTGATCGGAGGTTCCTACTGGTGGCGACGACCGGATGACCGGGGCGGCAAGACCCCCTGAAGGAGGAACTACGAACAGAACCGGCGCGCCAGTTGCGTATGTAGTCCCTCCTTCAGGGGGTCTTCCCCGCCAGTTTTTTCCCTGCCGCGATTTTCCGGAAATGCCCCGACCCGCGCCGACGTAGAGTCCGGCCATGCTTCACAAGAACCGATTCGCATTATTGCTCTGTTTCCTGCTGCCGGTCGCCGCCGGAGGCAAGGACCTCTTCAACGGCAAGGACCTCACCGGCTGGGACGGTGATCCCCGCCTTTGGCGCGTCGAGAACGGCGTGATCATCGGCGAGACCGACAAGGCCGACCGCAAGGTCGACAAGAACACCTTCCTGATCTGGAAGGGCGGCGAACCCGGCGACTTCACGCTCTGCTACAAGGCGCGCGTCACCGGCAACAACTCGGGCGTCCAGTACCGCAGCCGCCGGATCGGCGACAAGGGCTGGCGCATCGGCGGCTACCAGATGGACCTGCACCCGAAGCAGGAATACCTTGGCATGCTCTACGAGGAACAGGGCCGCGGCATCCAGTGCCTGCGCGGACAGAAGGTCGAGCTGCCGGCGGCCGGCGGCAAGCCGAAGGTCACCGCCAAGCTGGAGATCGATCAGGTCGACCTCGCCGAGTGGAACACCTATCGCCTCGTCGCCCGCGGGAATGTCGTCCGCCACTACGTCAATGGCACGCTGGCCGCCGAGATCACCGACCTCAACCCGGACAAGCGCTCGCTCAAGGGACTGCTCGCGCTGCAGCTCCACGCCGGCCCTCCGATGAAGGCCGAGTTCAAGGACATCGTCCTCGAGGACGCACCGGCGAAGGAAAATGCCGGGATCGCCCCCGAGGGCATCGAGATCGCCGACGGCTTCGAACTCGAGAAGATCTACGACATTCCGAAATCGCAGGGCTCGTGGGTCTCGATGACCGTCGATGCTCAGGGCCGGCTGATCTGCGGCGACCAGTACGGCGGCCTCTACCGCGTGACTCCCGGCGAAAAGCCCGAGGTCCAGTGGCTCGAACTCGGCATCGGCGGCTCGCACGGGATGCTGTGGCACGAGGGAGTGCTCTACGTCTCGGTCAATGAACGGGCCGGAGGCCAGGAAGGCGTCTACCGCATCACCGATGCCGACGGGGATGGCGAGGTGGAAAAGATCGAGATGATCAAGAAGCTGCAGGGCCGGGGCGAGCACGGCCCCCACTCGCTGGTCCCCTCGCCCGATGGCGAATGGATCTACTTCATCGCCGGCAACCACACCAACCCGCCCGAATACGACCGCTCGCTGGTTCCCGAGGTGTGGCAGGAAGACCAGCTCCTTCCGAGCCGTCCGGACGCACGCGGACACGCCCGCGACCGCCGCGCCCCCGGCGGCTGGGTGGCCCGCTTCCGTCCCGACGGCTCGGACTGGGAGATGATCTCGATCGGCTACCGCAACCCCTACGACCTCGCCTTCGGCCCCGACGGCACCCTCTTCACCTACGATGCCGACATGGAGTGGGACCTCGGCATGCCGTGGTACCGCCCGACCCGCATCTGCCAGGTCGTCCCGGGTTCCGAGTTCGGCTGGCGGACCGGCACCGGCAAGTGGCCCGACTACTATGAAGATAGTATGCCCTCGGTCTACGACATCGGCCCCGGCTCGCCCACCGCCCTGCTCTCCGGCAAGGGCGCGAAGTTTCCCGTGGAATACCAGAACGCCCTCTACGCCTTCGACTGGACCTTCGGCACGATCCACGCGATCCACCTGCAGCGCGAAGGCGCCGGCTTCACCGCCACCAGCGACGAGTTCATTTCCGGCCAGGGCATGCCCTACACCGCGGCGGCGATCGGCCACGACGGCGCGATGTACTTCCTCACCGGCGGCCGCAAGATCAAGTCGGCCCTGTGGCGCGTGCGCTACATCGGCGACGAGAGCACCGAACCCGTCAGCACCCCGGCCGCGGAGCCCATCGCCGGGCCCTCGCTCGCCAGCGACGACCGGGTCGAGCGCTACATCGCCCGCACGCGGATGGAACTGGAAGGCCCCGAAGCTTTTGCCGAGGTTGGCAACGATCCATGGTCGGTGATCGGCAAGGCGATCGGCCTTGCGCGGGTGGACGGCGAGAAATCGAAGCCGGCCATCATCCAGTCGCTGTGCGCGCTGGACTGGGTCTCGCTGAACAAGCAGCAGAAGCTCGCGTGGCTGCGCGCCGCCGGGCTTGCCTTCATCCGCGGGGGCGAGCCGACGGGAGCGGAGAGGAAGTCGATGCTTGACCTCATCAACTCGTCCTTTCCCTCCACCGACGCCACCCTCAACCGCGAGCTGTGCCGGATGCTGTGCTACCTCAATGCTCCCGGCATCGTCGGCCGCACGCTCGCGGCGATGGACACCGCCGCGCCCGACCCGAAGCCGGACTGGGCCGAGCTCGCCGCCCGCAACGGCCGCTATGGCAAGACCATCCTCAGCATGCTCGAGAACCAGCCGCCGAGCCAGGTCATCCACTACGCCTACTCGCTGCGCACGATCGAGGGCCCGTGGACGCCCAGCGAGCGGAAGCGCTACTTCGGCTGGCTCGACCGCCTGACCCGGAACAAGGGCGGTGCCAGCTACGGGGGCTTCATCAAGGGCATCCGCGAGGATGCGCTTGCCGGGGCCACCGAGGAGGAAAGGAAGATGATCGGCGATCTGCCACCGTCCACCAATCCGCTCGCTGACCTGCCTTCACCCAAAGGCCCCGGGCGCATCTGGACTGCCGACGAGGTCGTGGCGACCCTGGAGGCCGGCAAAGGCAACGCCGGGAATGGAGCCGTCATGTTCAAGGCCGGCATGTGTGCCGCCTGCCACCGCTTCGGCTCCGAAGGCGGCGCGGCGGGACCCGACCTCACCGCCCTGGGCGGGCGCTTCGACGCCCGCGCCCTCGCCGAAGCCATCCTCGATCCGAGCAAGGAGGTCTCCGACCAGTACCACTTCGAGCAGTTCATCCAGGAGGACGGCAGCCAGGTGATCGGCCGCCAAGTCGACGAGAAGGACGAGAAGATGATCATCGCCGTGAATCCCTTCGACTTCTCCCAAACCGTCGAGGTCTCCCGCTCCGAACTCACCCAGCGCACCCCCTCACCCATCTCCCCCATGCCCGCCGGCCTGATCAACTCGATGAACGCCCAGGAGGTGCGCGACCTGTTTGCGTATCTGCTTGGGAAGTGAGGCTGCCGGCGGCGGGCCTCCACCGAAACGCTACGGCAGGAACTTCTTCTGCGCCTTGAAGAGCGCACCGGCGATGGCCTGCATGACGACGCCAAAGGGCCTCAGCGGCCCCGGCTCGTCGTCGAGCTTCACCAGCGAGTCGATGAACTTCTCCCGGCGTTCGTCGCGTTTGACCGCCAGGGCATCGAGCCGGGCATTGATCATCCGGGCCGTCTCCGGGTCGAGTTCCTTCGCGGCTTCCACCGCGTAGCCGAAGAGCATCCGGATCTCCCCGTCATCCAGCCACACCCCGCAGCCGCGGTCGCAGCCATCGACCAGCACCTCGCTGGAGTAGCCGTAGTGATAGCGGCGCAGCCCGCCCTTGCATCGGGGACAGGTCAGATGCTCCCCGCCGGCTTCCTCCTCGCGGACCACCTCCGTCTCAAGGCTCTTTTCCAGATCACTGCCGGCCGAAACTGCCCGGCCCTGGTCCAGTATCGTGCGCAGTTCGCTCGGATCGAACCACACCCCCTCGCATCCATCGCACTGGTCGAGCGTCAGATCCCCGACGAAAATCGTCCGCAGCTGGGTGTCGGTGCATCTCGGGCAGGTCGGTGCGTGCTGCATGGCCGGACCCAGCTTGCGAAGCCCGCCGCAGCCTCACAAGAGCAGACTTTCCGCGGTGATCACCACGACTCGCCCGACCACACCACCGGCTCGAGGCTCATCGACAGGGCCGCCGTGGTCATGGCGCCGGCATCGATCAGTTCCAGCCGCATGCCCTCCGCATCGTGAACGTAGACCGCGAGCTGGGGCGGAGCCTGCGGGATTTCTGAAACGGCGGGCGGCTCGATTTGGGCCATCGCCGGGGGTGCCGGTGCCGGCTGCGGCACGACCATCCACCAGGCGGCCATCGCCAAACCACCCAGAACCACGGCGGATCCAGCCGCCCGGCGACGCACCCGGCGCCGACGCAGTTCTCCGCGAAATCCTTCCCAAACCTGTTCCTTGGCATCCTTCATCGACTGATCTCCTCTTGGTTGACGAGCCACTGCCGGGCCCGGATCCGGAGCCGCGCCAGCCGCGACTCCATCGCTTTCACCGACACGCCGGCCTCGGCCGCCAGCTCGGCCTGGCTCCAGCCCTCGGTGTAGTGACGCTCCAGCAACCGCCGTTCCGCCGCCGGCATTCCCTCGAGCAAGGCTCCGGCATGGCCGGCGTCCGGTTTTCCTGAAATCCATTCCCGCACCCGCTCCAGCATCCCGGCGCGCCGGGCACGGCCTCGCGCCGTATCGATCACTTCCGACCGGAGCACGCAGCAGACCCACGCCCGGAAGTCCGACTCGCGGTCAAAGGTCTTCGCGTTCCGGAGCATGCGAAGATAGCTGCGCTGGATCACGTCCGGAACCTCTGCCGGATCGACGCCACGCGCCCGCGCCACACCTTCGAGCAGGTCGTAGTACGACTCATGGAAATTGCGCCATGACGATTCATCGGCACGGCGCAAACCACGGGTCAGGGCGCGGATGTCGTCCATCACTCCTCCGATACTTCCGAAGCGCCCTCGGCGCCAGCATCTTCCTCCACCGTCTCTGCCGGTGCGTCCTTGTTGAGGTCCTCAAGCAGCACGGCGGTGATGTCCGTCGCGTCCTTGGTGTAGAGCAGGAACGGCACCTGCGAGGTGCTCATGCCCGACTTGTCGAAGACGTAGTCGTAGTCCTCCTTCTTGGCCTCTTCCTCCACCAGCTTGCGGATCTCCTCGAGGATCCCCTTCATCCGCTGCACCATCTTCTCGTTGAGCGCCTGGTTGCGGCGCTGCAGGAA
>NZ_JBISBU010000092.1:0-12715 GCF_044385805.1 Haloferula sp. A504 | reverse complement strand
CCATGCCGGTTCGCCGCATCCATGCCCATCCCAAGCTCGAAGAAAACCGTGGCCGGGTCGCCCTCATGCGCGGACCGGTCGTCTATGCCTTCGAGCAAATCGACAATCCGGGGATCGATTTGTTTGAAGTCGAACTGCCAGTCGATGCCAAGCTGGGCTTCGAGCACAGACCCGATTTGCTGAACGGTGTCACGGTCGTTCAAGCCACCGGATTGGATGCCGAAGGCAAAGCTGTCACCCTGACCGGAATTCCCTACTATGCCTGGGCCAATCGGGCGAAGATGCCCATGAACATCTGGCCGAAGGAACCACTGCTTGAAGACGACCAGAGGCAGTAAATTCATGAACCACACAAATCGACAGAACCATGACGCAGGGGCTCTCGCTTGCGAAGCCCGCGCACCCCGGACAACCCACCCGACGGCCGGCAACCCCGACATCCTGCGCGGGTGCCGCAAGCGGACACCCCCACGATGCCGCTTGGTCGCATTCACGTGCTTAATCTCTCTATTCGTCAACCCGGTTCAGGCCAAATCGCAACTGCTCACCGTCACCACCTACGCGCCGGATGCCAGCGGCCTCCAGCTGAAATGGCCGACCCACATCGCCTTCGGTCCGGGCAGCGAAGAGATCATCACCGACCTGAAGAACAATCGCTTTCTCTACCGCGACGGCCCCGACGACGCCTGGCTCGCGTCGCCGGTATCGGTGAGCGGACCACACTCGCTGGCCTACAACCCGGTCGACGGGCTATACTACGCAAACGACACCGCGAATCACCGGATGATCGCCTTCAGCGACCTCTCGATCGGCACCATCGCCGCCCAGACCAACTCGATCGCCGGGGTGACATTGAATCGCCCGCACGACACTTTGTATGATCCGGACACGGGCTGGATCTATGCCCTCAATCCCAATTCGGGGCACGTGTTCCGCTTCAAGGCGATCGGCCAGGATGAGACGGCGGTCCAGGCACCCACCGGCGGGTATGCCCGCGCCATCAGCCTGGTGAATGGCAAGATCTACGTGGTCGGCTCGTCCGCCGGCCGGATCGTGGAGATCACCGACTGGGACACTCCGACCTTCACGATTTACAACAGTCACGATCCGAGTGGTGGCAGCGGACCCGCGGGCTCCTGGGAGCGGACCGGATTGGTCATCAACGATGCCGAGTATTTTGACGGCCATTGGTATGTGACCAGCTACTTCACGGAATCCTATGCTGCCGGAACCGACTTCAACGAGAACAAGTTCATCCGCTTCGAGACCTTTGACGACTTCGAAACGGGCAACTGGGAAGACCTCAGCGATCTCCTGCCCAGCGGAATGAACCCCTACTTCCTCACCGTCCACAACGGCAGTCTCTACCTGGCGATCTTCAACCACGAATCGGCCGGGAACGGCGATGCCATCCTCCGCTTCACGCCCGTCGCCGATGACTTCAACTCATGGATCTCGGACCCCGCCTTCGGCCTCGATCCCACCGAACAGGGCTTTGCCCTGGATCCCGACGGCGACCGGCTCAGCAACGGCCTCGAGGCCTGGTTTGGCACCCATCCGGGCCCAAAAAAAGGGGCCTAAACCCGGTGAACATCCCTCAAGAAACGCCGGTTTGGATCTTGAGGTTGATGGAGAGGATCACGGAGCGGAAGGCACCGACTCCGCCCGCAGGAAGGTGGCGTCCTTGGTGGTCCCGAGGTTGAACTGCACGGTGGCGCTGCCGCTGCCATCGGTGGTCACCGTGTTGCCAACCTGGGTGCCGACGCTGGCCCCGCTCAGCGGGATGGGATTCTGGTCGGGATTCGAGAAATCGAGATCGTCGGCCTCGACCAGCTTGTAGGGGGTATTCGGGATGCCCTCGATGCTCACCTCGGCAGTGCCGGTGGCCGGGTTGTAGGTGAAGTCCACCAGGACGACGGACGAGGGTGCCGGCATCCTGATGAGCTGGAAGCCGCTGAAGGGACTGTTCGCCCCGCCCATGCTGAACGCGAGGTCGCCGTTCGCGTCGGGCGTCAGGCCCTTGATGCGGAACCAGTTGGTCGCGCCGATGTCGACGTCCGCCGGGTCGGTGTCTTCGAGCAGCGGGCCGACATTGCCGTTGGTGAGCACCCCGGAAACATCGCGGTTCACGTAGATCGTGCCGCCCAAACCGGTGCCGGCGGTCTGCGCCACCGGCAGGGCCTGCCCGTTCTTCCAGAACCACTCGGAGTAGACGACGAGGTCGTAGGTCGCGACCGGATCGAGATTCCCGAGCACCAGGCTGTAGGGTGTCGCGTTGTCCGGCGACTTGACCCAGACGTCGAAGATCTCGTCCCCGGTGCCGGTCAGGGGCGCGAAGTTGCCGTAGGTGATGGCTCCGATCAAATCCATGGTCACCCCCCACGCGGTGGACCCGGTCGAGTCGGCAAGCGGCAGATCGGTGTAGTTGGCCTGCGTCACCGAGTTCCAGCTGCTGTTACCGATGTTCTCCGGTGCCGCGCCGACGAAGTCGTCGCTCTCGTCGATGCTGTCGCCGATGTTGACGTTCCAGACCTGACCGGAAGCGGGGTCCGGGGGAAGCTGGACGAGCTGGAAGCCGTTGATCGGAGCATCGACCCCGCTGGGACCTCCGAAGCTGAAGGTCAGGTTTCCGCTCCCATCCGGCGTCAATCCGTCGAAACGCACGTGGTTGAAATCGCCGGCGATGTTGGCCGCGTCCGTGTCGGGCGCCAACCCCGTGGCCAGCGGATTCCCGACCTCCATGTCGAGGCTGTTCAGGTTGAAGGTGCCTGTCAGCCCGGAGCCCGCGGTCTGTGAAATGGGCACGTTGTCCGGCCCGAAGACCCATCCCGAGTAGACCACCAGGCTGTAGGTTTCTCCCGGCGCGGGGGCCAGTCCGCCGAAGGTCACCTCATACGGGTCGTTGTTGCCACCGTTGGGACCTCCATCCTTGATCCACGACAAGAAGATCTCGTCTCCCACCGTGCCGGTGTTGTTGTTGAAGGTGATGCCCGACCCCACCGCCGGAGTGATGGTGAAGGTCACCCCCGCGCCGGTGCTGCCGGTGGAATCCGCCAGCGTCGCCGTCGCGCTGTCGGCGATTCCGTTCCAGACGCTGTTGGCGGTGTTCTCGGTGGCGGCCCCGACGTAGTTGTCGGTGGTCGTGATCTGATGGGTCGTGTTGACCGTGTTGCCAACGTTGACGTTCCAAACCGTCTGGGCGGCGGAATCCTGGACGACGACGGTCAGGCAGACCGCCAGGGTGACGAGTGCGTCCCTGAGCTTCATGGTCGGAAAGAGATTGGGTTCGAGGGAGGGTTGCCTCAACGGAAGCGCCGCCGGCGCAGCAGGGCGAGCAGCCCGAGGCCGCCGACGAGAGCCGAAGCCGAGGGCTCGGGCACTTGGACGAGCTGGAAGCCGTTAATCGGGGCGTCGACCCCACTGGGACCTCCGAAGCTGAAGGTCAGGTTCCCGCTGCCATCCGCGGTCAAACCGTCGAAACGCGCGTAGTTGAAGTTTCCGGCAGCGTCGGCCGCGTTCGTGTCGGGTGCCAATCCCGTGGCCAGGGGATTTCCCGCCTCCATGTCCAGGCTGTTCAGGTTGAAGGTGCCCGTCAACCCGGAGCCCGCGGTCTGCGAGATGGGCACGTTGTCCGGCCCGAAGACCCAACCCGAGTAAACCACCAGGCTGTAGGTCGTGCCTGCCGCGGTGGTCAGTCCAGCGAAGGTCACCTCGTAGGGATCGTTGTTGGACCCATTGGTGCCTCCATCCTTGATCCACGACTTGAAGATCTCGTCTCCCACCGTGCCGCTGTTGTTGCTGAAGTTGACGGCCGACCCTGCGGCGGGCGTGACGGTGAAAGTCACCCCGGCGCTCGTGCTGCCGGTGGAATCGGCCAGGGTCACGGTGGTGCTGCCGGTGATTCCGTTCCACACGCTGTTGGCGGTGTTCTCGGTGGCAGCACCGACGTAGTTGTCCGTGGTTGTGATCTGGTGGGTGGAGTTGACCGTGTTCCCGACGTTGACGTTCCAGACCGTGGCACCGCCGGCGGTCATGACGGTGAGTGCGAAGCCCGACGCGATGGCGGGGATGGATCTCGGGAATGGATGCGCTCGTTTCATGACTGGCGAAGCCTTTGGGGGTGAATAAAGACGGCATGCCCACAGCCCCGCCCGGGCGGCGGACAATGAGGGTACATGCAATACCGAAAATTTCGCAGCGACTTGTCCAGTCGCACGATCGTATGACTCCGGGAGGACGCACTCCCGGCACGGATGAATCGCCTGATGAACGTGTATTCCCTGATCATCCAATTCCTTCATGTCCGCCGACCTCGGATTTCGACACCCGGCGCCCACTTTTTGTCGTTTCAAAAAGCCCCCCTGAAACGGGGCCCGAGTGTGGGGACAACAAGGCGGCAGCCAAGGTGCTGGCTGTTGTGGCCCGGAATGAAATGACACTGAGCAGGATTGGGCGGAAAGGGGGCTATTCGCCTTCGGAAGCCCCGAAGCGGAACATCAGCCGGTCCGGGGCGGGGCTTGCCTCCGGCCATAGGTAGCGGGCCTCGACAAAGCTGCGGTTGAGGGCCGGGGCGGCCACGAGATCGAGCATCGTGTCCGCGCTCACCCAGCCGGCCAGGCTCTGCGAGCCTTGCAGCACTGCGGCGAGCGACGGGTCGTCGATGCGGGCGATGGCATGCACGGCGGGCCGGCCACCCTCCAGCGACAGGAACAGCGGCCCGTCCTGTGTGTCCGCCTGCCGCGGGTCGAAGCCGAGGAGATACTCGAAGAGATTGACCAGGCTGTCGTGGTCCGGGTTGGCGAGGTGCCCCCAGAGGCTGGCTTCGAGGGCCGGGTTCGCGGCCTCGTCGCCGAAATAACGGCTGCGCCAGCCGTCGAGCGCGGAGGTCGCACCGTCGTCCGCATCGAGCAGCGGTTCCAGCTTGGCCCGGGCGGCGTCGGCCTCGGCCCCGGGCGCGGCGACCGGCTCGGCGGGCAGGTTGCGGCTGTCGCGCAGCGTGTCGGCATTGTCGAGCCGCCACTCGCCGTCGCTGACGGCCACGCCGCTCTGGAATCCATGGTGGACCCAGGCGCGGGGAATGCCCCGGCGGCCGTGCAACTGCGGGACGAAGCTGGTGCCGCGGTAGGGAATCGTTCCCGGGATTTCCGTCCTCGCGAGCTGGCAGACGGTCGGAAAGATGTCGGTGATGTCGATCAGGTCGTTGACCACGCTGCCCGGATTCAAACCCGGCGGCCCCCAAACCAGCAACGGGACGTGGGTGCCGGCATCGGTCAGGTCGCGCTTGCCGCCGAACACCTGCCCGGCGTTGGTGGTACGCGGGTTGAAGTAGTTGGACTCGGTGCCGTTGTCGCCGATGAAGAAGACGTAGGTGTTGTCGCGGATGCCGAGGTCCCCGACCTTGTCGAGCGTGCGCCCGACGAGGTGGTCGAGGTATTCGATCATGCTTCCCAGCGAGGCCGGTCGGCCGAGTGCGCGGTCCTGCGGCGTTTCGGTGATCGGGTCGTGGGGCAGCAGCATGTTGTGGACGATCAGGAAGGGCTCGTCGGCGTCCCGCGCGTCGGTCATGCGTTCCCAGACGTATTCCTCGAGCACGTCCGGCCCGAAGCGGTCGGCGATGTCGCCGAGCACGGTGCCGTCGCGGTTGAGGTAGGGATTCCAGTAGCGCTCGGTTTTGGCGGAGCCGTCCCAGATCTGCCACACGCACCACGAATCGAAGCCGGCGTCGGCGATGTGGTCGGGGTGGAAGGTCAGGGTGGCGAGCTGCCACTTGCCGGTGGTGCTGGTCTGGTAGCCGCGCGCCTGGAGCAACTGCGCAAAAGTCGGCATCGCCTGGAAATCGACCGCCACGTTCTGGCCGAGGTGGACCGGCAGGGTGGAGGTCTTGCCGTGCTCGGGGGTGTGGAGGCTGGTGTGCATGCTGACCCGGCTCGGCGTGCAGGCCGGGCTGGTGTAGGCCCGGCTGAAGCGCACGCCCTGCGCGGCCATGGTGTCGAGATTGGGGGTGATGAAATCCTGGCCGCCATAGGCACCGAGCGCCTCGTAGCCGATGTCGTCGGCGAGCAGGATGAGAATGTTCGGAAACCCGTCGCTGGCGCGGATCGGCGGCGGAGGCGGGGCCTCCTGCTCGGTCACATCGGCGAAGGTGGTGCCGACCCGGATCGCGTCCATCAACTCGCCGCCGTCCGGGACGTCCGTGTTGAATCCGCCGCTGCCATCGGGACTACGGTTGACGAGCAGCGCGCCGATGCCGTCGAGCGAAGTGCCGAAGGTGTCGGCGGAATCCTGTGAATAGGTCGCCGCACCCAGTCCGGCCTCGCCACCCGAGAGGTCGGGGTTGAACCAGAAGCTGAGCCGGTCGTTGGCACCGCTGACATTGAGTTCCGCCTTGGCCAGCAGCAGGTGGGTGCCGGTGCTCGGCGCCCCGGCGGAGGTGAGGTTGTTGCCGTCGTAGCGCATCTGGATGTTGCCATCGAGCACCCCGACGAAGTCGTTGCCCCAATCGCTGAGACCCGATGAGTCGATCCAGAGAACGGCCCGGTCGATCGACTCGTCGATCGAGATCAGGGCGCTGAACCAGACGGTGGTCGCGGAGGTCGTGAACTCGCGGATGGCGATGGAGGGATTGGCCGAGGTGGCGTAGGCCAGGGCCCCGTCGCCGGGGCCGGCGAGGTTGGCGGAGTTCTCGTAGCCGGTGATGCCGGGGGAAAGGCTCGTGCCGGGCAGGTAGCGGATGTCCGAAGGCGTCCACGCGCCGCCCCAGCCGCTGCCGCCGTTGAGGTTGCTGCCATTTGAAGTGATTTCGGACGTGCCGTAGCCGTTGAAATATTCGGTGGCAATGACCTCCGCCCGGATGCCGGCGGCCAGCATCGGAGAGAGGGCGAAAAGAAGGAATCGCTGGGTGGGTTTCATGCGAGATGGAATCGGGGAAGCCTGCGGGGCGGACGGCAAGCCTCTACTGCGACTCCACCCGGTAAAACGAGGCATCATCCGTCGCGGCGGTGTCCTCCAGGGTGCCGGTGCCTCCCGAGACGACCGCCGTGTCCACGATATTGGGAGTCGTGAAGTCGAGATTGGCGGATTTGTTCAGTCCGTAGCTGGCACCTTCCGCTCCCGTGAAATCGATCGTCACCGTATCGCCCGCCTTGGTGATGGAGGTGACCTCCGGCGGAGCCGGCGGCAGGGAGGCGATCACGTCGCCCAGGGTTTCCCCCACCCGGATCGCGTCGAGGGCACCGGCACCCTTGTTGAGCACGCCGACTCCGTTGATCGCGGTGCCGAAGGTATCGGCGTTGTCGGCCGTGAACGTGGCCGGACCCAGCCCCGCTTCACCGGAGGAAACGTCAGGATCGAACCAGAAGCTCAAGCGGTCGTTCGAGCCGCTGACATCGATCTCGGCCTTGCCCACGATCAGGTAAACGCCCGCTGCCGGAGCACTGCCGGTGCTCGTGTTTCCGTTGTGGCGGAAGAACACATTGCCGTCGAGGATGCCGAAGCCGTCCCCACTGTTGCCGTTGTTGACATTCGCAACGGCATCGGGCCACAGCGTCGCCCGGTCTCCCGTATCGCCGCTGACGGAGATCAGGGCGCTCATCCAGACGGTGGAGGCACTGGGCGTCAGGCTGCGCACGACGAACGAGGTTCCGGTGTTGTCGGCGTCGTAGTAGAGCGCGCCATCCTCCGACCCGTTCAGGTTGGCGGAATTGTCATAGCCCGCGGCCGAGTAGGAGAGGCTGGCGGGTCGATACTCGTTGTCGTTGGGCAATGAGGCGACGCCTCCACCGTTTGCCCAGTTCGAGATCCAGCCGGTTCCTCCATCGAGACCGAGCGCGTTGGTCTCGACCGTGCCGTAGCCGTTGAAATATTCGGTCGCGATGAGGTCGGCGTGGAGCGGCACGGACAGAGCCACACCGAGAGTCAGGAAGACGGGAATGGAGTGGGGCTTCATGGCTGGTGACCGGGGTTGGGTCGTGGCAGGGGCCAGGAGTGTCACGAGGACCTGCGGCGGCGCAGCAGAGCCAGCAGGCCGAGGCCGCCGAGCAGTGTGGTGGACGGCTCGGGCACGACATCGGCAAAGGTGGTGCCCACGCGGATCGCGTCGATCAACTCCCCGCCGTCCGGGGCGTCCGTATTGAATCCACCGCTGCCATCGGGACTACGGTTGACGAGGAGCACGCCGATGCCGTCGAGCGAAGTGCCGAAGGTGTCTGCCGTGTCGTCGGAATAGGTCACCGCGCCAAGTCCGGACTCGCCGCCCGAGAGGTCCGGGTCGAACCAGAAACTGAGCCGGTCGTTGGCACCGCTGACGTTGAGTTCCGCCTTGGCCAGCAGCAGATGGGTGCCGGTGGTCGGCGCACCGGCGCTGGTGAGGTTATTGCCGTCGTAGCGCATCTGGATGTTGCCGTCGAGTACGCCGATGAAATCGTTGCCCCAGTCGCTGAGACCCGTCGAGTCGATCCAGAGAACGGCCCGGTCGACCGATTCGTCGATCGAGATCAGCGCACTGAACCAGACGGTGGTCGCGGTGGTCGTGAACTCCCGGATGGCGATGGAGGGACTGGCCGAGGTCGCGAAGGCCAGGGCACCGTCGCCAGTGCCACCGAGGTTGGCTGAGTTGTCGTAGCCGGTGATGCCGGGGGAAATGCTCGTGCCCGGTAAATAGCGAATGTCGGAAGGCGTCCAAGCCCCATCCCAGCCGGATCCGCCGTTGAGGTTGCTGCCGCTCGAAGTGATTTCGGATGTACCGTAGCCGTTGAAATATTCGGTCGCGATGATCGCGGCATTGATGGGTGCCGCCATTGTGGCAAGCAATACGAGGGTTGCGAATCTTGACGTGAGTTTCATGACTGGGCTCGGATTTTGGGGTGGAGATTCTGAGGTGGAGAAAGGCTGCTTGCCCGCAGCCCGGTCCGGGCGGCGGATCATGAGGGTGACTTCCAGTAACCGAAATTTCGCAAGGGCTTGTCCAGTCGTGCGATCATACGACTCCGGGAAGACGCACTACCGGCACGGAAGGACCATCTGATGAATCTTTGCGGGCCATCCAACAGTTATCATGTCTGCCCACTCCGGATTTCGACATCGATTACCCAAATTTCCGGGTTCTTCGGGGGTTGCAAGGGGAGAGATTGAACCAGGCACCCCGGCGGACGCTTCCCGAAATCCCAATGTTCTTGGCTTCCTGACTGTTTTCCTTACACCTTTCGGCGATGGCAACTCGATCCTTTCCCTCGGTCACGGACCAGGTCGCCGAGCGGCTGCGCCAGGGCATGATGGAGGGCCGCTGGAAGGGCTTTCTGCCGGGCCGCAAGCAGCTGGCCGAGTATCTGGGGTGCAGCCAGTGGACCGTGGAAGAGGCCGCGCAGCGGCTGACCAAGGAGGGGTTGCTGGTGTCCCAGGGAGCCGGCCGCCGGCGCCGGATCGTGCTTTCGGGGGAAGGAATCAAGCCTCGCGCCCTGCAGGTGAAGCTCCTGCTCTACGAGGCATCCGACCGGATGTCGGGCTACATCC
Source organism: Haloferula sp. A504 (assembly GCF_044385805.1). Lineage (NCBI taxonomy): Bacteria > Pseudomonadati > Verrucomicrobiota > Verrucomicrobiia > Verrucomicrobiales > Verrucomicrobiaceae > Haloferula > Haloferula sp. A504. The sequence continues at coordinate 3,208 of NZ_JBISBU010000092.1, read as the reverse complement.
TCGAGCTGGTTCACCGGCTCCAGCATGCGGGGCACGAGGCTGCGTTCGCGGAGAAGACGATGCACGACCTGGGGATGGATGTGAGCCGGATCGCCCGCTTCGCCGGCGGGAGCGATGTCGACGCCTGGGTGGTGATATCGGGGCCGCAGGACGTGCTCGAATGGTTCGCCGGGCAGGAAACCCCGGCCTTCGCCCTGTTCGGCCGGCTGACCCGGATTCCGCTCGCAAGCACCAAGCCGGACAAGGGGGGGGCCATGCGCGAACTGGTCGATCGTCTCGTCGATCTGGGGCACCGGCGCATCGTGATGCTTGTCCGGGAAGAGCGCCGGAAACCGGGTCCCGGGCTCGTCGAACAACTCTTTCTCGACCAACTTGAGGAACGGGGCATCCCGACCGGACCCTACAACCTTCCCGACTGGGGAGACCGGCCCATCGAGTTCCACCGGATGCTGGATTCGCTCTTCGAATACACCCCGCCCACGGCCCTGATCGTCGATCAGCCGGTTTTGTGCGTTGCCGTGCTCCAGCACCTTGCGTCGCTCGGAATCAAGGCGCCCGATGATGTTTCCCTCGCCTGCACCGATCTGAGCGAGTCCTTCGAATGGTGTGTTCCGAGCATCACCCACATCACCTGGGAATCGCGTCCGTTCATCAACAGGGTCGTGAAATGGGCCAACAACATCAGCCGGGGCAAGGACGACCGCCGCAAGAGCTCCACCAAGGCAAGCCTCGTCGTCGGAGGCACCATCGGACCGGCAAAGGAGGGGTGATGCCCCATGCCGACTTGTCGGCTGAACCACCGCCATCACGGACCCGTGGAATCATTCAGCGAAGACACCACCCCGGCCGCCTCGGCGAGATGGCGGATCTCGTCGGGGATGGACTCACCGACCCATACCCGGCGGCCCTTCGCATCCTCGATGGTCATGTGGAAGCGCCAGCGCCCATCGCCGGTGGCTTCCGGTGCGACCGTGCACGACCAGTTCCCGCCCTGCGACTCGAAGGCGCTCGGCACCTGCCTGACCGCCAGGAAAACATCACCCCGGCTCTGACCCAGAATCTTCCTGATCGACGAGGCGCAGCCGTCGGCCACCGCCTCCCGCCGGTCGGAAAGATCGGGCAGGGTCAGCCGCGCGGAGCCATCCTCGAGCTCTTCCATCATCACGGCGGCCGCTTCCGCATCGCGGATGGCCGCACGCGAGTTGCGCCAGGCGGTCTGGAGTGCCTCCTTCTCCCTGTCCGTGATCTTCAGGATTTGCTCGATTCTGCCATCCCGGCTGATGATCGGATGATCGATGCTGAGGACCCTCTCGGCGCGGCCCAACTCGGCGAGCAAGGTGAATGGCACCTGAACGAGATCCTCCCCGGGGGTCGCCGCCCCCTGACTCTCCGATTTTCCGACCCGGTCTTCGCTCTCACCGTCCAAGGCCCGCTCCAACGACCGGGCCGGCCCGTCCAGCGACGACCGCGAAGGGGCATGCTCCCCCAAGCGGCCGGCTTCCCTCATCCCGTCGGGTTTGGGCGGAATGAGGTGTCCCAGCAACAGCCCGGCGGCAAAGCAGGCGAGGCAGGCGACGACGATCCCGGGCTTCATCATGGCTGCCCTACTCGAAGACAAGATAACCGACCTGGGTCGTGGTGTGGTTCTGCTCGGAGTCTCCCAACTGGTCCTCACAGGCATGCAGGCCGATGCTGGTGGGAGTCAGGGCGGGTGAACCGGACAATACCGCCCACGAACCATCGCCTCCGTCCATTCCCGAGACACTGGCGGCCGCGGAGCTGGCGGAAGGCAGGCCTCCGCTCAAGCCGTAGGTGTAGGGGTTCGCCGAGTTGCCCAAGCCCCGCACCGTATCCGCACCGAGGGCGGCCTCGTAGGCCACGCCGCTGATCGTGCCGCTGCCGGCCTCGATGACAATGTAGCCGATGGTCTCATCCGCCCGCACGGAATTCGGGTCCTCGCCGACGTGCTTGCCGACGTTGAGGTTGGAGGCGTCCGCCGGACTCGTCTGCCCGCTTCCCATGCTCCAGAACACCGACCAGTCCGGATCGTTGGCGCTCATGACCTGGCCGACCACCACCGGATTGGTGTAGCTGTTCTGGAAGCTTCTCGCTTCGGCCACCCAGCTGCCCTTCCTGGCGGTGACCGTGGAGGTGAACTTCACCGCCTCCATGGTGACGCCGTCGACGGCCTGCGTGTAGACGCCCTCGTCGACGACCACGATCGACACGTCGATGCTCACCGGATCGGTCAATCCATCCGCCCGGTCGATCTTCAGGTCGAAGCCACCGCTCGTGACGTTGGTGATGCGGGTCACCACCGGCGGCAGGCCCGTCGTCGGGTAGATCGGCGTCGCCACGATCACCGGGGAGTTGTAGCTCTGCCCGAGGCCGACCGTGGTCCAGCCGGTGTTGCCCACTCCCGTGACCGTGGTCCGCACGAGCTTCGGCGACAGGTCGGGTCCCAGCGAGACCACGAGGTCGACGCCCGAGCCGATCGCCACCCGGGCTCCGGCGGCCGGGCCCTGACTGATGACCTCGCCTGCGGGAACCGTGGCGCTGTATTCCTGCGTCACCGTGCCGGCCACCAGCGATGCCGCCACGAGGTTCGACTCCGCCGTGGCCTGCGACAGGCCGGCCACATCGGGCACCAACGTGGTGGTCGCGATGACCGTGATGTTCAAGGTGGCCTCGACGGCCGGGTTGGTGCCGTCATCCGCGCTCACGGTGAAGACATTGGCGCCGACATCCGCATTGGCCGGCGTACCCGAAAGCGTGCCATCGGCCGCCACCGTCAACCAGGCAGGTCCATTCACCTTGGCGTAAGTCAATGTATCGCCTGCGTCGGCATCACTGGCGTCATCCGCGAGGGTGCTGCTGTAGGCGGTGTCCTCTGTGGCATTGATTTCATTGACCGGATCCGCTGCCCAGGTCGGGGCGCTGTTGCTCGAAACGGCCGTGCCTCCGAAGCGAATTTCGGTCATCGCAAAGTAGCTTGTGTCCCCGTGATTGCTCAGATTGCTGAACCGGATATGGGTCACTCCGGACAAGGTGCCGAAGGTGCGGCTCTCCACGTAGGCATTGCTGCGGTCGCTGGGCCCGATGGACCAATCCGTCATGCCGAGTGACGCCGCCGGAACGGGCGTGCTGAAATTCATTCCTCCGTCCGTTGAATAGGAGATGTCGAAGGTTTTGAGGTTCCGGTCTCCGT
>NZ_JBISBU010000091.1:0-12921 GCF_044385805.1 Haloferula sp. A504 | reverse complement strand
GCCATGGCTGGCGGGTTCATGCATGGGTGCTGATGGGCAACCATTTCCACCTGCTCCTTGAGACACCGGAGCCGAATCTCGTGACGGGAATGAAGCGGCTGCTGGGGACCTTCAGCCAGGGCTGGAACGCCCGCCGAGCGCGGCGCGGGCATGTGTTTCAAGGCCGCTACAAGTCGAGTCCCTACTAGTTCCGGATCGTCGCGGACTACATTCATCTTAATCCAGCCCGTGCCGGGTTGGCGGAGGCCCGACGCGGTGGACTGGCGTCCTACAAGTGGAGCAGTCTGCCATAGTACGCCAAGGGCAGGGAGCCCGAGTGGCTGGTGACGCAACGAGTCCTGCGGGCCTTTGAGCTGGCTGAGGATGGCCGCGGACGCCGGGCCTACGTTTCTTGGTTGGAGGCAAGGGTGGCCAGCGACGGAGGCAGGGTGGATGAGGCGGCGATGAAGGCCTTGAGGCGCGGCTGGTATCTGGGTGAGCCGGACTTTGCCGATAAGCTCCGTGCCTTGGTGGAGGGCAAGCAGCTTGGAAAGGTGGCAGGCCGTGACCATGCTGCGAGGGCGCATGACGCAGTTGCCGCCGAGGAACTTGCCAAGAAGGCCTTGGAGAGTCTGGGATTGCCGCAAGATGCTGAGAGCCTTTCGGATTTCCGCAAGGGGGACCGCCGCAAGATTCTCGTGGCACTGCTTTTGCGTCGCGCCAGTTCGGTCGGTAATGGATGGCTTGCGGAACGCTTGGCGATGGGACATCCGTCAGCAGTGAGCCGCTTGGTCACCTCGGCCCAGAAGCAACCGAAAAATCAGAAGGAATTGAGGAAACTGGCAATAATGTTGAAATGCAGCACCTGACCCCACTGACGATCGCCTCGGCCTGATCCCTCACGGCTTTCGTCGAGTTCTGGTTCAGGCCCGTGCCGTGGCCGACGATGAACAGGGTGGTTTCCTGCTCCGCCACATTGGGTGCGACTTCGCGCGCCCGTCGCAGGATGAGGTCGGTCATCGACGCGTGGACGCCGACCGGCAGCGTGTAGTGCCAGGTCTTTCCATGGCGTTGGGTGGTCGGACCCTCGAGCTCCAGTTCGCGGGGGATGACCTCCTGGGTGAAATACCCTTCGCTGATGAAGTCCGGCACGACGTAGACCTCGTCGGCCTCGATGAGGTAGCGGGCCTCGCGCATCGACGGCTCCTCCTTCCAGAAGCAGCAGTGGACCTCCGAAAAAAGCTGACGATCACGGATCTCGTCGGCGTGATCGAAGTAGGGAGTGGAAGAGTCGGGATTCTCGGTGGAGCCATGACCGACGATGAGAAGGGCGGTCCCTGGCTTCGGGGAAATCGGCATGCGCCGAAGCTGCGCGGGATTCGCCGGGGCGCAAGCCGAATAGCGCGTTGCGGGTCGCGTCTCGCCGGGTTGTGATGGGGAGGTGCTGGAGGAGCTGGAATTGTGGATCGATGATGCCGAGCGCGACGGGTGGCGCAACATGGCGGTCGACGACTGGTTGCAGGAAACCGCACGCCGCCCGGTGCTCAGGATCTACCGGTGGGAGTCTGGCTGGGGAAGTTTCGGCTACTTCGTTCCGCTGGCTGAGGCGGTGGCTCTGTTTCCCGGATTGAAGCTCGTCCGTCGGCGCACCGGTGGGGGTATTGTCGATCACCGGAAGGACCTGACCTACACGCTGGTCGTGCCCTCGGGTCATCCGCTGGCGGATCAGCGGGGCGGGGCCAGCTATCGGTTCATCCACGAGGCGCTGGCCTCCGCTTTGTCGTCGGAGGATCCGGACCTGCGACTTGCCGGCGGGGCGGTGGCGGTCAGGGGGGGCGACTGTTTCGCCCAGCCCGTCGAACACGATCTTCTCGACCACAAGGGCAGCAAGATCGCCGGGGCCGGGCAGCGCCGCTCCGCCGATGGGTTGCTTCACCAGGGTTCGGTGGCGCATCTTCCCGACTCCGGTTTTCCTTTTCGGTTCGCCGCTTGTCTGGCCGGGAAAGTGGGGCATTTTCAAGGGGGACCCGGCCTCCCGGAGATCGAAAGCCGGGCGCGCCGCTTTCGCGATCCGCGCTGGGCGGCGCGCCGATGATCCCGCCGGCCGGGGCAGAAGCGGAATGCCCCCGAGGTTTGGCCCGGACCCTGCTACGAAGCCCCCCGAAACCCATGTTCGACCACTTTGAGACTGATCTGTTTTTCGACGAGATGTTCGAGTCGGACGGATCGGTGCGGCCGCATTGTTCGCCGCTCCTCGAGCGGTTTTCGAGCATCGAGCGGGCGGATTTCGAGGCACGCCGGCAGGCATGCGACTCGCACTTCCTGCGCCAGGGGGTGACCTTCAACGTTTACCACGACGACAAGGGAACGGAGCGGATCTTTCCCTTCGATCCCGTGCCCAGGGTGATCCCGGCGGAGGAGTGGGATCTGCTTGAGGCGGGGCTGTCGCAGCGGATCATCGCGCTGAATCTCTTCCTGCACGACATCTACCACGAGCAGCAGATCCTCAAGGATGGGGTGATTCCCGCCTACTACATTGAGAATGCCAAACACTTCCGACCCGAGTTCCGGGGGATCGATGTCCCGGAGGACATCTACATCCAGATCTGCGGGAGTGACCTGATTCGCGGCGACGACGGCCAGTATTTCGTGCTGGAGGACAATGCCCGATGCCCGTCGGGTGCTTCCTATCTGCTGGAGAACCGCAACGCCCTGAAGCGGGCCTTCCCCGGGCTCTTCGATGCCATGGGAGTGCGACCGGTCGACGCCTATCCCCGCGAACTGCGGCGAATGCTGGAATTCATCTCACCCCACCGGGAAGGCGATGCGGTCTGCGTGCTGCTGACGCCGGGGTGCTACAACAGCGCCTACTTCGAGCACTGCTATCTGGCCCGCGAAATGGGCATCGAGATCGTCGAGGGCAAGGATCTCGTGGTGCTCGACGACTTCGTCTACATGCGCACCACCAAGGGGCTGGAGCGGGTGGACGTGATCTACCGCCGGATCGACGACGACTTCATCGACCCGACCGTCTTTCGCAAGGACTCGGTGCTCGGGGTGCCCGGGATCATGCAGGCATACCGCGCGGGGAACGTCGCTCTGGCAAACGCGGTCGGCACGGGCGTGGCCGATGACAAGGTGGTTTATCATTTCGTGCCGAAGATGATCGAATACTACCTCGGTCAGCAGCCGATCCTCCCGAACGTGCAGACCTATCTCGCGTATGAGGACTCCGACCGGAAATACATCCTCGATCATCTGCCGGAACTGGTCGTCAAGTCGGCGAACGAATCGGGGGGCTACGGCATGCTCATGGGGCCGACGGCCTCGAAGGCGGAGTTGGAGGAGTTCCGGGCGAGGATTCAGGACGATCCGAGAAACTTCATCGCCCAACCGGTGATCAGCCTGTCACGCTGCCCGACATGGTGCGGCGAGGGATTTGAGGGGCGTCACGTCGATCTCCGTCCCTACATCATCTATGGAGAGAGCGTGAAGATCGTCCCCGGTGGCCTGACCCGGGTCGCGCTCAACAAGGGCTCGCTGGTCGTGAATTCATCGCAGGGCGGGGGAAGCAAGGACACCTGGGTCCTGAGAGGCTGAATCATCATGCTGTCGAGAGTCGCCAACTGCCTCTACTGGATGGTCCGCTACATCGAGCGGGCCGACAACCTCGCGCGCCTGATCGAGGTCAATGAACGCCTGCTGCTCGACCTGGGCTGGAAGGACGCGGCCGGTCTTGACGCCCTGTGGCGTCCGGTGATTGCCAGCTCGGGGGACGAGGAGCTTTTCGAGAGCGCTCATCCCGACGGCCTGCGGCGCGAGGCGATCGAGTTTCTCACCATCGACACCGACAATCCCAATAGCATCGTCTCGTGCATCGGCCAGGCCCGCGAGAATGCGCGGATGGTCCGCGACCAACTCGCCGAATCGCTTTGGGAGGAACTCAACGGGCTCTATCTCTTCGTTCATTCGACCGAGGGTGCGGCCTTGGTGCGGTCCAACTCGACCGCCTACTACGAGCGGATCCGGCGCTCGACCTTCGCCTTCCATGGAATGGCGGCGGCCACGACACTGAGGGGCGAGGCCTGGGATTTCATGGACCTCGGGCGTCACCTTGAACGGGCCGACAAGACCACCCGGTTCCTCGACATCACGACCTTCATCGAAGCCCAACCGGATCACTTCGGGCTGACTGCCGACGAGCATTGGCTCGCGATCCTGCGTTCCTGTGGTGGATTGGGAGCCTTCCGGGTGAAGCATCGGGGAAGATTCACCCGCCGGAACATCACCGAGTTCCTGGTCCTCGCCCCCGATTTCCCCCGTTCGGTGCGCTACTGCGCCGCTCGCATCGACGAATGCCTGCATGCCATTTCCGGAACTCCCCGTGGCGGTTTCGCCAACGAGGCCGAAAGCCTGTCCGGTCGCCTTCTTTCCGATCTCGCCTTCTCGTCCTGCGATGATGTCCTGGCCTTGGGACTCCACGGCTACCTCGACGGTCTCCAGCAACGTCTCAACGCGATCGGCGAGGCGGTATTCCGGGCGTTCATCCTGTTGCCCGACGAGATCGAGCAGCGCCCTCCGATTCCCGCCTCTTCGGTGTCCGCGGTGGTGAAATGGCAAATGGAGCAGCAGCAGCAATGACCCGGACCGATGCTGCATCGACCCCGGCTTGCCAAGCCTCCGGGGAAACCCTTTCCTCCCCGCCCGTGACCCCGGGCCCAAAGTATCAGGTGCTTCATCGGACGACCTTCGAGTATGCTTCGCCGGTCACCGACAGCACCAACGTCCTGCACCTTGAGCCGCGGACCTTTCCGTTCCAGAAGACGCTGCAGAGCTTCATCGAAATCAAGCCCGCCACCCGCCTCCGGGGATTCCGGGACCTGTTCGACAACATCACCCACCATTTCGAACTGCCCTCGCCGCACGACCGGTTGCAGATCACCAGCCGCCTGCGGGTCCAGAACCTGAAACTCGAACTTCCCGAAGCCGCCCGCTTCGACGGCTTCGAGGCGTATGAGGATCCCGACACCCGCGAGCGGGTTTGGCCTTTCCTTCAGGAGAGCCGCTACGTGTCCAGCCACCCGATGATCTGGAAGCAGGCGGTCGATCTCGGCGCGGATGCGACGTCGATTTTCGAGAAGGGAATGGCGATCATGCATTGGATCCATTCCGAGTTTCGCTACGACACCGGGGCGACCCACGTGAGCACCCACTTGGAGGAGGCGTTCGAGCACCGCCACGGGGTTTGCCAGGACTTCACCCACGTCATGATCGGCCTGTGCCGGTCGGTCGGAATCCCGGCGCGCTATGCCTCCGGCTACCTCTACAATGGACCACGCGACGACCTCATCGGAGCCCAGGCTTCCCACGCGTGGCCGGAGATATATCTGCCCACGATCGGGTGGGTCGGATTCGATGCGACCAACGGCAACCTTGCCGACGAGCGCTACATCAAGATCGCGGTGGGGCGGGACTACGACGACGTTGCCCCGGTGAAGGGCAGCTACCACGGGACCGGGCACTGCCGGCTCTCGGTCACTGTCGAGGTCGAGAAAGTCGGGGATTGAGTCAGCCGGCGTCCGAGAAGCTCGGAATCGCGGCCAGCAGTCGCTTGGTGTAGTCTTCCCTCGGGTTCCGGAAAAGTGCCTCCGGTTCTCCTTCCTCGATGATCTTGCCCTGATACATCACGAGGATCCGGTCGGCCAGGTAGCGCACCACGCCGAGATCGTGGGAGATGAAGATCATCGTCAGCCCCAACTCGCGGCGCAGTTTCTTGAGCAGATTCAGGATCTGGGACTGGATCGACACATCGAGGGCCGACACCGGCTCGTCGGCGATGACCAGCTTGGGCTCGGGCGCGAGTGCGCGGGCAATGGCGATCCGCTGGCGCTGGCCGCCGGAGAATTCGTGCGGGTACTTGCGCTGGAATTTGGGGTCGAGACCCACGGTTTCCATCAACTCGGCGATCCGGTGGGAGAGGTCATCCCCGGCGGCCTTGGGATGGCGGCGGCGGATTGCCTCCCGGAGGGTCGCGGAAATCGTCATGCGCGGATTGAGCGAGGCGTAGGGGTCCTGGAAGATCATCTGAAAATCCAGGCGCCGACGCCGGACCTCGGGACCCGGGAGAGTGGTGAGTTCGGTTCCGTCCAGCACGATGCTTCCCGAGGTTGGCGGAATCAGCTGCATGACGGTCCGCGAGAGAGTGGACTTTCCGCATCCCGACTCGCCGACAAGACCCAGAATTTCTCCCTTCTCGAGCTGCAACGAGACGCCGTCCACGGCCCGGATGGTTTCCCTGTGGCCGGCGAGGAGCCCTCCCTTTCGCTGCGAGAAATGGGTGTGAAGATCGCGGATTTCGAGGTGGGCCACGGCAGGAGGCTGGGGGAGGCTGCGGGTTTGGGCAAGTCAGCTCGACTTCCCGCTTGTCAAAACCCGTTTCGCCACGGAACGTCCCGCCCGTCCGGGGCGTAACTCAGCCTGGTAGAGTGCCTGCTTTGGGAGCAGGATGTCGTCAGTTCGAATCTGGCCGCCCCGACCATTATTTTTCAAGGCTTTGCGGGCTTTTCGGTTGGCTTGACAGAATCGGCGGTGCCCTTAAACTGCCCTTAAAGTTGATTTCGCAGGCGGGAATCGTCGCTTTGGGCAGCCTCCTAGGGGGGAGTCGGGTCGTTCGCATCCACCCCAAGGGGCTCTGAGGACTCGGGCTTCTGCGGCGATTGAGGCTTTTCGCGAAGCGATGAGTGCACCGTGTCAGGACCCCGTGAAAATGGTCGCCAAGGCGATCGGCGGTGACACAAGCTCGGCAGTTGCGTTGATGGGCGTGATTTTCAACGGAATCCTTGAACCGGGTTTTTGCGACTACACCAAGAGTTCCGATCCACTCATGGATGAGTTGAGGTCTTTCCACCTCGGGATAGTGGATGACGAGGGTTCCGTGGCAGCAGTGGTGCGCTGGTTGTTGACGCCGATTCGAGAGTTCCAGCAGGACTGGGGATACCGCTTCCGCGATGTCCAGCCGGAGCAACTCAAGCAGTTCCTGTTGTCAAAGAATCCTGCCAACCGGTCGGACGACGACGACTACCTTTCGTGTTGGTATGGGGGCATTAGCGATCGGCTGGGCTTTGATCCGGAAAGGCCCCTGCGGAACAGCCCTCAGGGACGCCTCCGTCTGGTGCAATACGTGCGCGCCGCAAGGCTCGTTCGGGATGAACTCTTGCCTCACCTCGACTTCTTGCTTCATCCGAGGGTGCTGGTCGAGGAGACGCCGTTGGGTCAGACCATGCAGGCGATCAAGGAATGCCATGGGGCCTTGGCGCTGGTCTATGGGGGTTGGTCGATACCCTACTCCTGCCGGAGGACCTATTCCGGAAAGTACATCTTTGGATTCCTGTCCCGTGGGGGTGTGGTTGAAAAATGGTCCAGCTTTCAATTCAGAACCCCGACGGCATCTCTGATCTTCCATGCCGAATCGGCGGACTGGAAGGATCCGGAGGTGCCCTGTGTCGTCTGCAACGCACTCCTGTTCCAACCGAGGCGGGCAATTGGATCACAGGAATCCCTGTTGCGGGTCGACCCGCCCGAGGAGTGGACACAGGCCCTTGGCAAGGAGTTGGCTGCCCGTCCTCGTGCCGAAACGAGATACGGCTGGTGGGATGAGGAGCAAGCGGAACGCTCTGCCTTCGAGAAGCGCTATCGGCGCTACCTGAAGGGCTGCAAGGAGATGAAGGTCCGTGTGCTTCGCCACTTGCCCGTGCTGATCTATAGAATGCTGCGCGCGGTTTACAGTTTTCATAAGACCACACCCTCGAAGCGGCAGCTTGCGGATGCTGCGTTCCGGCATGCCAGAATTCTGAGGAAGCGCCACGCGGATCTCTGGGAGCGGTTGGCATACGGCAGGGTTCTTCAGGAGCCAGTCAACCTACCGAATCAGATCGCAAAAACGATTCGGGAGATGCAGCCGATTGATCGCAATTACCTGCTGCGGGGACTCAATCCTCGCCAGCTTCGACTCCGCTTGACGACGCTGGATTGGTTGTTGTGTGAGGGGGTGATCTTGGAGGACTCGGCCGGAGACTACGTGATGGGCCCCGAGCCTGACCTTGATGGCAAGCTTCGGCGCATGCGGGAGTCTGTCTGGAACGCCAACCGGGATGAAAGAGTCTCCGTATCCTAATCATCCGGCACCGGACGGGTTCGCGGGTTTTCTTGGCGGTGCCACCATGCCTGCCAAGGAAACGGATTGGGTGCGGTTGACGGCCTCGGCCGCCCTGAACCTGGCGGATCTGGCAGGGGTGTCGCCGGTGGTGCCACTCGCGCAGATTCTGCTGGCCGGCGCAGGGGTAAGTGGGTCGCGGTTGAGTTGGCGACGAGAGGGGGAGAAGACTCCGAAAGCAGGGCGGCCTTCGGTGACATTTCTCGGACCAAACGAGAACCTGCCTCGGTGGTTCCGTTTTCAACTCTCACCGCTGCTGGCGTGGCACGAAAAGTCGAAAAGGATGGCGGCGGAACTTGCCGCATCTGAGCCTCGGCGTCGGAACACCCAAAATCACGAGGAGTTGGAGGAGTTGATCGGTGGGTGGTGCCCCGAGCTTACCCGGGAGAAACGTCCTGCCCCGAAACCGGAGGAAGTGGACGTGGATCTGCTGATTGATGTCCATGCGCGGATCGGCCGAGTCGCCGTGGAGCCCAATCAGTTCGGGCGCGACCGTCTCGTGATTCTGAATGGGGATCCAGCCTATCGAGCAATCGGGCGGGCTTCGGGGCATGGACCACTCCTCAAGTCCGGGTCTCTGAACGAGGGGCCCGGGCTGCGGACGACGCTCCACGGGTGGTCGACGGCCAAGGCGTTCCGCAAGATGATGCGGGATCGGGGGCCCGAAGAGATTCTCTGTTATGGCTGGTTGATCCCCGCTGACCGACTTCCGACTTCCGAAGCAGGCCTCCCGCCGGGCTCTCCGATGATGCTCGGGATCTACCAGCACCTTCTGGATCTGCGATATCTCGAAACGCCGAACATTTTCACTCCGAACTGTGTCGTGGCTGACTTGCTTGATCAGGCCGACCGCAAGTGGCGACCGCCCCGCTGGTGTCGGATGGAGCCACTCGCTGGCCTGCTGCGAAAGCATGAACCTGTCGCTTGGCAGTTCGCCGCGGCGCTGTGTCTGATGTCGCTCAAGGTGCAGCGTCCGCCCGATCAGCACTGGATGCTCTGGACGCTGGCCGCGCGCTTGGCCCGGTGGATCCGCGCGGTCCACTGCCGGGAGGTTCGTCTTCTTTTCCCTGGCCCGGCTCACGATCCTGCCGAGAAGGTATCGTGCATCATCGCCGACAAGCTGCGTCTTGCCCCGCACAGCACCCGTGACCTGGTGAGGTGCTGCCACAAGGAACGGACCGAGGTGGTCCGTGGGCATTTGTACCGCATGAGGGACGAAGGCTGGGTGGTCGAACTCGACGAGGATCGTTGGCGACTGGGCTTTTCTGCGTTGCCGAATGTGTCAGCAGATCTGTCGAAAATTTCCCGTTGGCCAATCTTTAGGGACGCATCCTGATCGTGGCATTCGTTATGGGCGAAACTCATGCGCCACGTGGCTGGAGCCGGTGGTTGGATGAAATTCACCCCTCTCCGTGTTAAATGACCATGAACGCTCCGGGGTGCTCTTGGAGCGTTCCCTCATGTCATGCCCCGGAACCTGTATTCCCCGAGGCTGTCGGATGACGTCGTGCGTGCGCTCTATCGCGAAGCACAGCGCCGTCGGATGCCCATGACCCGGCTGGCGGACGAACTCATCACGGCCGCCCTGGCCGATCGTCCGTGCAGCACCGGTAACGCCGCCCCACAGGCGGCCGAACCGTTCCCCGGGAGGAAGGCGGCCTGAAGCCGTCACGACTCCCGTTCCCTGACACAACCACCAAGGCCCGCCCCGGATTCACTCCGGGGCGGGCCTTTTCACGTAACGAAACCAACAACCACAACAACCAGCCATGGCCGTCAAACTGATCGCCAACTACAGCAAACGCCTGGGACTCCCGGGCTATTCCAGTCACCAGTTCGCCGTCTCGATCGAGACCGAGCTGGTCCATACCGACCAGGTCGCCGACGAGGCGGCCCGCGTCTACCGGCTGCTCCAGACCAATGTCGACGAGCAGATCCGATCCACCGGCTTCGTCCCGCCCGACAACTACGGGATGGACGACTCCGCTCCGACCAATGGCAGCAACGGCCATTCCCCAAATGGGGAAAGCTGGCGCTGCAGCGACAAGCAGAAGGAACTCATCCTGAAGCTCGTCGACGAGCACTCGCTCGACAAGAACGAGATCGACCACCTCGCCCGCCAACGCTTTGGCAAGGGGGTGCGGCAGCTCAACAAGATGGAGGCCTCCGGGCTCATCGACGAGTTGCTCGAGACCCACGGCGGAAAGCCCCAGCGCCGTTCCAGCGGCCGGGCCTACGCCAACGGGAAGGGAGGTCGCTCATGATCGCCCCGACCCAGCAGGCGGTGGCGCCCGCGCCCCGGACCCTCCCGGACCACATCTCGCCCAGCGCGGCGAAGTCGTACCTGTCGTGCAGCCTGCGCTTCTTCTTCGAGCGCGTGCTGCGGCTGCCGGCCCCGGTGTCGCCGTCCCTGCATCTGGGGAAGGCGATCCACGCCGGCCTCCAGGCCTTCCACCTCGCCCGCTGGCGGGGTGGAAATGATTCGCCCGAGATGCTCGCCGGTGTCTTCGAGGTCGAGTTCCAGCGGCTCGAGCAGGAGGAAGGCCCCGTGTCATGGAGGGACGACAAGGCTCGCACCAAGGCCCGGGAAGACGGGCTGCGGGTGCTGGCCGCCTACCTCGACTCCGGGGAGGCACCGACCGAGCGCCCCAAGGCGGTGGAAGTGCCCCTCGACCAGAAGCTCGACGGGCTCCCGGTGCCGCTGGGCGGTGTCATCGACCTCGTCACCCACGACGGCGTCCCGGTGGACTTCAAGTCGGCCGCCGCACGTCCCGACCCGAAGCAGGCGGCCTTCGACCACGAGATCCAGTTGGTCAGCTACCAACTGCTGGTCGAGGGCGCGACGGGAGAAACCCCTCCGTCGCTCGACCTGGTGTTCCTGGTGAAGACCAAGACGCCGCAGGTCATCCGCGTCAGCACGCCGCCGGCGGACATCGCCCGCAAGTCGCGGGTCGTCGGCCTGCTGCGGCTGGCGGTGGAGGGGATCGCCGAGGGGCGGTTCCATCCGCAGCCCGGGATGCACTGCTCCTGGTGCCCCTTCCGGGCCGAATGCGCCGCTTGGCCCCATGGCATTCGTGTGGCGGCGTGATATTCAAAGAAGCCCGGCCCGGAGCCCGATAGGGCGAAGGGCCGGGTTCCTACGTCTCGCCTGCATCTTGCAGCACGCGGGCTTCGAGCGCAGGTGAAATCCAGAACCGTGCCCGCTCGCGAAGATCCCGGATGACCGGAGAAAGCCGCGGGATCAGGCCGCCTGCCTTTGCCTCGCTCAGGATCCCCAGGGTTCCGGTAAATGGCAGCCCCCTGGAAGATGCCACCGCCCGCGCCTGGCGGTCATCGAGGATGAGCAGCGATCCGGGGTTTTCCATGGCCAGCGCGAGACACTCGGCCTCGCCAGGATGAACCATGGAACTCAGCCCTTCCACGAGGAGCTGGTCGGCAGGCGCCAGAACTTCGAGCGCATCGGCGGCCTCCGCCGCTGCCGGAAACAGTTCCCGTTTTGCCTTCAACTCTGCAACCACCGCCGGTGGCACGGAGAATTTTCCGAGCAGTTGATCCAGCAGTTCAAGCTGACCAATTTCGGCCAGGTTGATCACCGGGGTCGTGTTGCAGACGATCAACCGGCGTTGCGCCATGACCCGAGTTGCTCCCGTTCCATCTCGTAGTCGCCTTCCGACAGCGGTTGCGGAAATCCGTGCTCACCGAGCCAATGTTGGAACTCCGCCTTTTCCATGCCGGCGAGACGGCATGCCCCGGCACCACCGATGATCCCGTCCCGGTAGAGCGCCGCCGCTAGACGACGCAGGAGCTCCCGCTCGAGTTCCGCCGGAGGAATGCGTGCACCCTCGAGCGCCTCGCCCGGCAGAGTGAGAGTCACATCCTTCATGCCCGGAGCCTAATCGAGGCGGGAAGGATCTGCCAGTTCGGATTCGAGCGGCCACCACGCCTCTTCCCGGCGTCCGCCCGACCCCGTGTCGCGGCGGGCATTTTCATTCTCCGCACGCGAGGGCGGCTCCGGTTTCCGGGGCCGCCCTGCGTGCTTTCTGAAAACAACAAACAACCACCACTGAAACATGATCCACATCCCTTCCGAATCACTCAAGGCCGCCGGGCGAATGCTCAAGCGGCTGCGCACCAAGCAATGCACCCTGCCGGTCCTCAACCACATCCTGGTCGAGGCGGGCCCGGATGAAGGCATTCGCCTCACCGTCTGCAACCTCGACCAATGGCTCACCACCCGCGTCCCGACGGATCGCCCGTCCGACACGGTGGAGTCGCTGCTCCTGCCTGCCGACGCCTTCCAAGCCGCACTCAAGGCCGACAAGGGCAGCGTCGTCACCTTCGCCCGCAAGGGATCGAAAGGTGACCGTCGCCTCCGCCTGACGATGACACGCGGCGGCATCACCGTCGAAACCAACCACCCGACATTGGAGACCGAAGAGTTTCCGCCCTGTCCGCATGTGCCGAAGGGCATCGAACCCACTCCGGTCCCCGGTCGCACCTTCGAGATGGTCGGTGAAATCGCCGTCTGTGCCTCGAAGGATTCCACGCGCTACATCCTCAATAGCGTGCTGCTCACGCCCGAGGATGGTGGCATGATCGTCGCCACTGACGGACGCCGACTCGCCGCCACGGCGGCTAGCCCGCATTTCTCATACTCCCGGTGGCGATTCGCCGATGGGGGGCTCGATCTCGGTGAGAGATGAGATCAGCGGCTTTTGAGCACCCTCGGC
>NZ_JBISBU010000090.1:0-13722 GCF_044385805.1 Haloferula sp. A504 | reverse complement strand
CGACGCAGTTGCCTTCGGCTGCTCTCCCGTTGCTCGTCTCGGGAGGACTCAGACTCTCACTGGTTGGTTTCATGTATGTGCACGCGCACGAGCGCGCGACGCTGTCGCGCATCGCCGAGTCCTTCGCGGCTCGGATCCCCCAGTCCGGGTCCGCCTCAGGTGACGACTCTCCTGAGGCGACTCCTTCTTCTCCCGGCAAGGACGAGGCGCGACAGCGTCGCGCGGTCCTGGGGGGCGTTCGCAGGATGCACAGCAATTGGCAGGATCCGCCAAGGGATCCGCGCGGCGGGGACGTATCGTTCCTGCCATGAAATGCGTCTGGATCCTCGGACTTGCCGCCCTCTCCCTGCTTCCGGCCCGCTCCGACGAGCTCGAAACCCGCTTCCGCGAGCTGCCGAATGACGCCCGCCGGTTGACCGGCCCCTTGTTCTGGCTCCACGGCGACGAGAACGAAACGCCCGAGCGCCTCGCCCACTACATCGAAAAGATCGCCGAAGGAGGAAACGGCTGCTTCACCGCCGAGTCGCGGCCCCACGCCGACTGGCTCGGACCGGGCTGGTATCGCGACCTCGGCATCTGCCTCGAAGCGGCCAGGAAGCACGATCTGCAGATGTGGATCTTCGACGAGAAATGGTGGCCCAGCCAGTCGATCGGCGGAACGGTGCCGCCGGCATACGCCGCCAAGTCACTGGTGGCGGAAACCACCGACCTGACAGGCCCGGAGAACTTCAAGGCCGATGGCCACCACGGTGACCGCTACATCGCCACGGTCGCCGGACGCCTCAACGAGGCGGGAGAGATCGAGGGCGGCACCCTCCTCGACCTGGCACCCTTCATCAGCGACGGCAATCTCATCTGGAAGGTCCCGCCCGGGCAGTGGCAGGTCATTCGTTTCCGCCACGAGCAGGCACCGGGTCTCGGACAGGGAGGCGGCAGGGAGCTAAGCGTCGACGGCGCCAGCCGCGACTGCGTCGAGTGGTTCCTGAAAACCGTCTATCAGCCTCACTTCGACCGCTTCGGTGACGACTTCGGCGAAAGGATTCCCGGATTCTTCTACGACGAACCGGAGACCCGCGGCGACTGGGGGACCGAAGTCCCGGTCATCCTCGAGGAATGGGGCGTCGACTGGAAGAAGGCCTACGTCGCCTACAAGCTCAAGCTGGCCGGCGACGACCACGACGCCGCCCGCTATCAGTACATGGAGGCCCTTGCCGAGGCCTGGGGCCGGGTAATGTATGGCGGCATGACCCGCTGGTGCGAGGAACGCGGAGTCAAGTCGATCGGCCACTTCATGGAGCACAACATGCTCTACCTGAAGCCGGACTACTGCGCCGGCGACATGATGCGCCTGCAGAAGTACAGCTCGATGGGCGGCATCGACCTGGTCGTGCGCCAGATGTATCCCGGCCAGCGGCCCCACGACATCTACCAGACTCCCAAGCTCGGCAGCTCGATCTCCCACGTCTACGGCAAGCAGGACGACCTCGCGATGTGCGAGATCTTCGGCGGCTACGGACAGGTCCTGACCTACTCGGAAATGAAGTGGCTGACCGACCAGCACCAGGTCCGCGGCATCAACTTCATGATTCCCCACGCCTTCAACCCCAAGGCCCCCAACGACAAGGACTACCCGCCGTATTTCTACAACGACGGCCACGAGACCCGTTGGCCGCTCTACCGCATCTGGGCCGACTACACGAGCCGACTGAGCCTCATGCTCACCGGCGGCCACCACGTCTGCCCGGTGGCCATCCTCTTCAGCGGAAATGTCGCGCGCGTCGGCGAATACGTCACCCCCGAGGACCTCACCACCGTCCTGCAGGACGCGCTTTACGATGCCGACTGGCTGCCCTTCGAGGCCTTCGAGAACCTCGCCACCCTCGACCGGGACCGCGTCGCCCTTCACGGCGAGCGCTACCGCGTGCTGGTGGTGCCACCGACCGAGGTCATCCCGCACGCGACCCTCGCCAAGGCGAAGGCGTTCTTCGACCAGGGCGGCGTGGTGGTCGGCTATGGCCGGCTGCCGGACAGGTCCGGCACGCCTGGCATCGCCTCGTCGGAAATCACCGCCCTCCGCGACGCGATCTGGGGCGGGGACCTGAAGCCGTCGACCACCGCCAGCAATCGAAACGCCCGGGGAGGCCGCGCCTACATCCTGCCCGAAAAGCCGGATGTCGCCACCCTGACCGCCGCCCTCCACGGCGATGCCGGTGTGGCACCCGTGATCGAGGTCGTGGAGGGCGACACCGGCGGACAACTGCACGTGCTTCACCGCGTCAAGGAAGGCCGCGATGTCTTCCTCATCTGCAACCAGGATCATGAAGGAAGTCGGCGTGACTTCCGGCTGCGCATCCCGAGCAAGGGAAATGCCGAGATATGGGATGCCATGCGCGGGGAAATCACCTCGGTTCCCGTAACGAGCGACGATGCGGGCTCGATCCTGCCGCTTTCCCTCGAGCCGATGGAAAGCGTGCTGGTCGTATTCCAGCCGGAGAAACGCGTCCTGCCGCTCCGGCTGACGCAGGCCATGATGGATGCCGCCGAGATCACCCCGGTTCCCAACACCGCCTGGCGGGGCGCCCCCTTCAAGGGACGTTTCGAACTCCCGGACACCGCGATGCCCCCCGGCGAGCGGATCTTCATCGAGATCACCCGACCGACCTCCGAAGACGCCTGCCGGGTGGCGGTCAACGGCGTGGAAGCGGGCGGTTTCATCGGCGCGCCCTACCGCCTCGACATCACCCGCCATCTCAAGGCGGGAAGCAATGAAGTCACCGTCGGTCCCTTCGGACCGACCGCCGTGCACCTCCTCCGGGTTGGTCCACACGGAAAGTGACGCCGCGCCGCCAAAGGAATCCCAAATCTGCGTAGTTTCCGGCATGTCTTGCCGACGCCTGGGAGGCTACGCAAATCCTCCGCTAATAAACGCACCGTCCTCCACAGCCCATGCGGAGCGACCACCACCGACCACGCCCACATTCACCGAGTTCCCATGGCACAGCCCACACCCCGGAAGCCCAACCTCGATTCGGTCACGACGATCAACGAGGACGGCTCGCGTTATTTCCTCCACCCCTCCGACGTCCGGGGCAAGTGGACGGCGTGGCGGCGGATCTTCGGCATCGTGCTGATCGCCATCTACGCCGCCCTGCCGTGGATCCCGGTCAACGGCGCCCCCGCGGTCTTCTTCGACATCGAGTTCCGGCGCTTCCACTTCTTCGGGCTTACGCTCGTGCCCCAGGACCTGTGGGTGATGTTCTTCTGCATCACCGGCCTCGGTTTCGGACTGTTCTTCGTAACCTCCCTGCTCGGTCGACTGTGGTGCGGCTGGACCTGCCCCTACACGGTCTTCCTCGATCACATCTACCGCCGCATCGAGCGCTGGATCGAGGGCGACGCCCCCGCCCGGAAGCTTCTCGCCGCTGCGCCGTGGACCGCTTCAAAGATCGCCAAGCGCATCCTCAAGCATGCGCTCTACGCACTCTGCTCGGCGCTCATCGCACACATCTTCCTGTCCTATTTCGTTTCCATCGAAAGGCTCTACTCCTTCATGGGCGAGGGTCCGATGGCCCACGCCACCGCCTTCGGCATCGTCACCTTCCTCACGCTCGTCCTGTGGTTCTGCTTCGGCTACTTCCGCGAACAGTTCTGCATCATCATGTGCCCCTACGGGCGGATCCAGAGCGCGCTCACCGACGACGACACCGTGGTCATCGGCTACGACGAGGTCCGCGGCGAACCGCGCGGACCGAAGGACAAGGTCGAGGGCGACTGCATCGACTGCAAACGCTGCGTCAACGTCTGCCCCACCGGCATCGACATCCGTGACGGACTCCAGCTTGAATGCATCGGCTGCACCGCCTGCATCGACGCCTGCGACGAGATCATGATCAAGGTCGGCCGCCCGACCGGCCTGGTCCGCTACGACTCGATGAACGGCCTTTCCGGGAAGAAGCGTCGTTTCCTGCGGCCCCGCATCTTCGCCTACACCGCCCTTTCCCTCCTCGGCCTCACCGCCTTCGGCTTCACCGCATCGAAGAAGGCCCGCCCCTACACCGCCACCTTCAAGAAAATGGCGATGGGCGGACTGCCGTTCCAGGCCGATGCCTCCAGCGTGCGGAACTTCTATCAGCTGCGCTTCCTCAACAAGCGGAACCAGCCCGCGACCTTCACCGCCACGCTCGTCGACGCGCCGGAGGGCTTCGTCCTCGGCGGCGGTGGCCAGACCGTCGACGTCAAAGCCCAGGGCGAAGTGACCCGCCAGTTCGTGGTGATCGCGCCGACCGCGAACTACGACGGGAAGACCACCGTCACCCTCCGGGTTTCGGCCAATCCCGGCGATGTCGAGATCGACCAAACCGTCACCTTCCTCGGACCCAATCCGGAACTGCTCGGCACTCCGGACTCGTGATCCCCTCCGATTTCATCCAGAATCCCCACCTCCATGAAATTGCATCCCTGGATCTTCGTCGTGCTCGCCTTCCTGCTCCTGATCGGTGCGTGGTCGGCGCTCATCACCATCGCCGTGAAACACGCCCCCGAAAAAATCGAGGTCCACGCCGATAAATAGATCTCCAGGATTTCGTCATTCGAAAATTCCACATTCGACATTCACTCGATGGACACCACCACCATCTTCGGGGCCCTTGCCGTCGGTCTCGCGACCAGCCTGCACTGTGCCGGGATGTGTGGCCCCATCGCCTGTGGGGTCGGCACGCTGGCCAAGTCGGAGTCGGAGCGCCTGACCGCCGCCAGTCTCTACCACGCCTCGCGCCTCGCTTCCTACGCCGTGATCGGCGCGATCTGCGGAGCGGTCGGCAAGGAACCGCTGCACTTTTTCTTCGATTCACCGGCCGTGCTCCTGCCCTGGGCCCTGGTCGTCGCCCTGCTGCTGCTGGCCACCGGCATCGACAAGAAAATCCCGCGGCCGAAGATCCTCAACCGCCTGACCGCCCGCGCCCGGCTCAAGGCCACGAAGTTCTCCGCCGCCGGCGGTGCCTCGGCGATGGGCCTGCTCACCCCTTTCCTGCCCTGTGGGCCGCTCTACGCCGTCTTCATCGCGCTGATGGCCTCCGGCTCCGCCGCCCGCGGTGCCGAAGCGGCGCTGGCCTTCGGGCTCGGCACCGTGCCCCTGCTGTGGCTCGCCCAGCACCAGTTCCACCGGCTGCGCCTCAAGCTCACGCCGATCCGCCTCGCCCGCCTCCAGCGCGGCCTGGCCCTCGTCACCGCCCTGCTTCTCGCCTGGCGCCTGCATGACACCCTGCCCGACTGGAGCCGCGAGCCGACCCCCGCCGCCAACGAGGAAAAGGAGCTCCCGAGCTGCTGCCACTGAGCGTCACCCCAGCCAGAAGCTGAAGTAGAGGTACATCCCGGCGACGAGACCCAGCACGATCACGGTGCCCACCACGTCCACGGCACCCCACGAGGCCCGGATTTCCCGGCGGTCTTCGGGGGTCAGCGATGAGTAGGTCAGGCCCCTCAAGCGGGCCTCATCCGGCGGCGCCGTTGCCAGCGAGGTGCCGACGATGATCAGCGCGCTCAGCAGCAGCAGCACGCCGGAGTAGTAGAGGAAATTGAAATCGGCGATGTTGGCGAACAACGAACCCTCCGCAAAGGGACTCGATCCGTGGATGGCCTCGATGGTGAGCTTGGCCATGCCGAGCACAAAGCCCCCGACCAGGCCGGCAAACGCCCCGCGATGGTTGGTCCGCTTCCAGAAGAGCCCGAGCAGGAACACGGCCGTGATCGGCGGTGCCAGGTAGCCCTGAACCGTCTGGAGGTACTTGTAGATGCCGCCGCCGGCCATCTTGTTCATGATCGGGATCCAAACGATCCCGCACAGCACCACCGCCGCCGTCGCCATGCGGCCGACCTTGAGCAGTTCCTTCTCCGGGCGGTTCGGACGGAGCTTTTCGTAGATGTCGACCGTGAAGAGCGTCGCGCAGGAGTTGAACAGCGAGGCCAGCGAGGACATCAGCGCCGAAAGCAGCCCTCCGACGACCAAACCGCGGAGCCCGACCGGCAGCAGGTTGGCCACCAGCGTGGGAAATACCATGTCGCCCTCCATCTTTCCGCCCTCGTCCTCCGCGATGGCGATGATCCCCTTCTGGTGAAGCGCCCAGCCGATGATTCCGGGCACGAGAAAGATCAGCACCGGCCACACTTTAAGAAAGCCACCCCAGATGGCACCGCGCCGGGCATTCGTCATGTCCTTGGCCGCCAGCGTGCGCTGGACGATGTACTGGTCGGTGCACCAGTACCAGATGCCGATCACCGGCGAGGCGATGAGAATGCCCAGCCAGGGGAAGTCACCGTTCTTCCACCACGGAACGCCTTCCTGAGTGAGCGGACGCCACAAGGCGAAGTTCTCCTTATTGTCGGCCGCCATCGCCTTGAGTTCACCCCAGCCCCCGAGTTCGCGGAGTCCGAACCAGGTGATGAAGCACGAGCCAAGCAGCAAAAGAAAGGTCTGCGCCACCTCGGTGTAAACGACCGCGCGAAGCCCGCCGAAAACCGTGTAGATCCCGGTCAGGATGACGGTCGTGAACGCCCCCACCCAGAAGGCGTTCTCCGGCGAGCCGAAGGTGTCGGGCAGCAGGGTCTTGAAAACGAGGGCCCCGGCGTAGACCGTCACCGACACCTTGGTGAAGACGTAGGCGATGAGTGACACGATCGACAGCACCCAGCGCACCCTCGAATTGAAGCGCCGCTCGAGGAACTCCGGCATCGTGTAGACCCCGGCCTTGTAGTAGAAAGGCACGAAAACCCACGCGAGGAGGATCATGATCCAGGCGTGGAGTTCCCAGTGGGCCATCGCCATGCCCGACGCCGCCCCGTTTCCAGCAAGGCCGACAATGTGCTCGGAGCCGATGTTCGAGGCAAACAGCGAGGCCCCCACCACGAACCAACCGATGTGGCGACCGGCGAGGAAGTAGTCGGTGGTGTTGCGAACCCGCCTCGAGGACCGCCAGACGATCCCGGCGATCAGCGCGAAATAGACCCCGATGACGATCCAATCGAGGGACTCCATGGCGGAAAAGCAGGCTGCCCGAACGCCGGGTCACTCATGTCGAGCGCCCGGCGATCGAACGGAGTCCATCAGATGAACTCGTTGATGATGTTCTCCAGCATCTCCTGGCGGCCCGAGTCGAGCGTCGGCTCGCCGGCCGAAAGCGCGTGGGCGGTGAGGTCCTCAAGTGTGACCCCACCGGATTCAACCTTGGCCCCGATGCCGCTGTCCCAGCTCGCGTAGCGGGTCTTGACGAAGTCGGCCAGGCGGCCGTCGGCCCGGATCGCCGCGGCGATCTTCAGGCCGCGGGCGAAGGCGTCCATGCCACCGACATGCGCGTGGATCAGGTCAATCGGCTCGTGCGACTCGCGGCGGCGCTTGGCGTCGAAATTGAGTCCGCCGGTGGTGAAGCCACCCATTTCCAGCACCTTCAGCATCACCTGGGTGGTGCCGTAGATGTCCGTCGGAAACTGGTCGGTGTCCCAGCCGATCAGCGTGTCGCCTTGGTTGGCGTCGATCGATCCGAGCGCGCCGGCGTCGATCGCCACGGTCAGCTCGTGCTGCATCGTGTGGCCGGCCAGCGTCGCGTGGTTGGTTTCGATGTTCAGCTTGAAGTGATCCATCAGGTCGTAGGCCTGGAGGAAATTCAGACAGGCCGCGGCGTCGGAGTCATACTGGTGGGTGGTCGGCTCCTGCGGCTTGGGCTCGATGTAGAACTGCCCCTCGAAGCCGATCTTCTTCTTGTAGTCCACGGCCATGTGCAGCAGCGCGGCGAGGTGGTCGAGCTCGCGCTTCATGTTGGTGTTGATCAGGCTGCCGTAGCCCTCACGGCCGCCCCAGAAGGTGTAGCCGAGGCCACCGAGCTGGTGGGTGGCGTCGATCGCCGCCTTGATCTGCGCACCGGCGTAGGCGAACACGTCCGCATTCGGCGAGGTGCCGGCCCCATGGGCGTAGCGCGGGTGGGTGAACAGGCAGGCGGTGCCCCACAGCAGCTTCTTGCCATGCTGCTGCTGGAGCTGGCCGAGGTGCTCGGCCACTTTCTCGAGGGCTGCGTTCGACTTTGCGAGGTCCCCGAGCTCGGGCGCGACATCGCGGTCGTGGAAGCACCAGAAATCAATGCCGGTCTTGTCGAGGAACTCGAAGAACACGTCGGCACGCTTGAGCGCGTTGTCGACACTGTCCGAGCCGTCATCCCACGGCATCAGCGCGGTCGGACCGCCGAAGGGATCCGCGAGGCCGTTGCGCATGACGTGCCAGTAGGCGGCGCCGAAGCGAAGGTGCTCGCTCATCGTCTTGCCCTCGACGACCTCGTCGGCGTTGTAGTGTTTGAAGGCAAACGGGTTCTTCGAGTCGGGGCCCTCGTACTGAACTTTGGTGATCTCTGGGAATTGGCTCATGGCATGGGGATGGGTCGGGCGAAATCCCCGCATACCCGGAGCCCGGTGAAAACCCAAAACTTCCCGCCATGCAGGATTCTCCGGACCCCGGAGGCCATCCGCACAAAGCCGCCCCGGGGCCGGCGACGGCCCGACGGATGGTTCCGGCGAAAATTCATCCCCTACGGGGATTCCCCCGAGCACTCCGAAATCGCCTTGCCAAGCCTCCCCAGTGGCGTCTAGTCCCGTCGCCACCGTCACACCGACGGACGACTTTCCATGGGTAAGACACTGATCATCGCCGAGAAACCTTCCGTCATGACCGACCTCAGCAAGGCGCTTTCGGGCGTGCTGGGGAGATTCGACAAGAAGGGCAAGGCCCGGGATGCCTACTTCGAAAGTGATCAGGCGATCATCACCTCCGCCGTCGGTCACCTGGTCGAACTGCGCATGCCCACCGGGCCGAAAGGCAACAAGCTGCCGTGGAAGTTCGACGTTCTCCCCGCGATTCCGGACCGTTTCGAACTCGATCCCATCGAGCAGTCGGCACCGCGACTGCGCCAGGTGGTGAAGCTGGCCAAGCGCAAGGATGTCGACACCATCGTCAACGCCTGCGACGCCGGCCGCGAGGGCGAGCTGATTTTCCGCTACATCATGGACATCGGCAACATCGACAAGCCGAGCCAGCGCCTGTGGATGCAGTCGATGACCAAGGGCGCCATCCTCGAGGCCTGGGAGCAGCTCCGCTCCGATGAGGACATGCAGTCGCTTGCCGACGCCGCACGCTGCCGCTCGGAGTCGGACTGGCTGGTCGGCCTCAACGCCACCCGCGCCCTGACCTGCTTCCGCTCGCGCCACGGCGGCTTCAACATCACCTCGGCCGGCCGGGTCCAGACCCCCACCCTTGCCATCCTCGCCAGGCGCGAGAAGGAGATCCAGGACTTCGTTCCCGAGGACTACTTCGAGGTCCACGGCACCTTCGGCGTCCGCGCCGGCGACTACCTCGGCAAGTGGATCCACCCCGATTTCAAGCGCGACCCCGCCAAGCCCCACGCCCGCCCCGAGCGGATCTGGGAAAAGGACCTCGCCGATGCCATCAAGGGCCGCTGCGAGGGCAAGACCGGCACCATCGAGGAAACCAGGAAGCCCTCGACCCAGATCGCGCCGCAACTTTACGACCTCACCACCCTCCAGCGCGAGGCCCCCTTCTCAGCCAAGGGCACCCTGGCCATCGCCCAGGCGCTCTACGAGAAACACAAGATGGTCACCTACCCGCGGACCGACTCGCGCTACCTGCCCGAGGACTACGTGAGCACCGTCCGCTCGACCCTCGCCGACATCGCTTCCTCGGACCTGCCCGTCGCGGACTACGCCCGCCAGGTGCTGGACGGAAAGACCGACGACGGACCGAAGCTGCACCAGTCGAAGCGCATCTTCAACACCGCCAAGGTCACCGACCACTTCGCCATCATCCCCACCGGCCGCGTGGTCAAGCTCAGCGACACCGAAGCCAAGCTCTACGACATGATCGTGAAGCGCTTCATCGCCGTGTTCTTCCCCAACGCCCGCTTCGAGCAGACCACCCGCCTGACGAAGATCACGCACCCCGACACCACCGACACCTTCAAGACCGAAGGCCGCGTGCTCGTTTTCCCGGGCTGGAAGGCCGTCTACGGCCAGAAGGCCGGCGTCGCCTCCGGCAAGGACGACCTGACCGCCGTCGAGGAGCGCGAGACCGCGGACACCCGCGCCATCGAGGTGCTCGAAGAGCAAACCAAGCCGCCCGCCCGCTACAACGAATCGACCCTCCTCTCCGCCATGGAGGGCGCCGGCAAGCTCGTCGACGACGAGGAACTCGCCGAAGCGATGTCCGAGCGCGGTCTCGGAACGCCGGCCACCCGCGCCGCGATCATCGAGACCCTGATCCGCCAGAAATACATCGTCCGCGATGGCGACGGCGGACGCTCCCCGCTCCACGTCACGCCCAACGGCATGCGCCTGATCCGGCTGGTCAACGAGATGGACATCGACGGCCTGGCCTCGCCGCAGATGACCGGTGACTGGGAATACAAGCTGCGCCAGATGGAGCACGGCCAACTCGCCCGCGACGAGTTCATGGACGAGATCAAGAAGTACACCCACGAGATCGTCGGCAAGGCCAAGAATCTCGCGGCGGAACTGAAGAACCGCAGCTTTCCCGATCTCGAATGTCCCTGCCCGGCCTGCGGTGCCCCCTCCCTCAAGCAGACCGACGCGACCTACGAATGCCGCGAACCCGAGTGCAAGTTCCGCGCCAAGAAGCACATCGCCGGACGCGAGCTGACGATGGAGGAGGCCAAACAGCTCTTCACCACCAAGTTCGTCGGACCGCTCGAGGGCTTCCGCTCGCGCTTCAACAAACCCTTCGAAGCCGCCCTCGAACTCGACGACAAGTTCAAGGTGAACTTCGTCTTCGACAAGGACGACGACGAATCGGCATCGGACCTCACCGAAGACCAGGTCGTCGCCACCCTCACGCTCACCGACGGCCGGGAGGCGAAGGTCTACGGCACCGACAAGGCCTGGTTCCTGCCGGCGATCAAGAGCGACCGCGACAAGGACGGCATCCGCATCGGCAAGACCATCCTGCAGCGCGAGATTCCCGAGGAAGACCTCTTCAAGATGCTCACCGAGGGCAAGACGGGGCTCATCAAGGGCTTCATCTCGAACCGCACCAAGCGCCCCTTCGACGCCTTTCTCACCTTCGATCCGGAGAGCGGAAAAGTCGGCTTCGAGTTCCCGCCGCGCCCCGCCAAGAAGGCGGCGAAGAAGGCCGGAAACTCCTGACCTACGCGATTGCGTGGCCGTTCACGGCCCGTATTCGTTTGCAGCGCTCAGGCGACGGACGTAGGCTCCTGCCGTCCCCCCGATATGGGCAAAGTCCCGGAGCCCGCGACGCTCAATCTGAGCTGAGCAAACATTCCGGAACCGGACACCGTTTTCCCCCAACGTGTGTGTGTAAGCCGTCCGGCAGGTCGTCCCCCGACCCGCCGGGCGGCTTTTTCTTTCGGGGAAGAACGTCCAAGCAGGTAGGCACCGGGCATGCAGGCGGGGCGTAGCGGAGCAGCATGAACTGTTCCGCCGGGAGAGGGTTCATACCAACTCACAGAATTAACTGGTAGAATGGAGCTTGTTTATTGTTTTTTGAACAGCGCTTCGCGATGACTTCGTAAAGCCGGGCCCTTTCGCGCAATCTCTTCGTTGTTCGTCAGTTGCGGGGCACGCCCCGCGCCCTCCTCACGCCTTGACCTTGCGCGAAATTGCTCCGGCCATTCTACCAGTTGATTATGCTCATTGGTATCACTGCTGGTTTGTTGGGTCCTAGTCGTAATGCGTCCAGAGCCTGATGACTTTGACCACCTGCTCCTCCTCGAACACCTCGTATACAAGCCGATGCTGGATATTGATTCGGCGCGAATACGCTCCCTTCAGATCTCCCACCAATGCCTCGAAGGGTGGAGGATCCGCGAATGGATCCTTTCGCACGATCTCAAGCAGTTCTCTGGCCTTTTTGGCGAGGGGGGTCCCCTTGAGCTTCTTGGCGTCCTTCTTGGCCTGGCGGGTATAGACCAACTCGTAGCTCACAGGTCGATCTCCTTACTGCAGGCGTCAATCGGCTCAGCCATCCCCTCCCGAATCGACTCCCGCATACCAGGGATGCTCACGAGATGCAGAGTCTCCTGAATCGCCCGCCAGTCGGCCTCGGACACCAAGACGGCATTACCCCGCTTCCCGGTGATCTGCACTGGTTCGTGATCTTCAAGGGCCGAATCGATCACCCGGTAAAGGTCTGATCGCGCCGATGTCGCGGAAATCGTCTTCATCCGTGAAGCGTACGTGATGGCGTGCGTTCCGCAATCTGTTTTTTCGACCCAACAGTGTAGTCCTGCCACCCTTGGCAAGGAAGCCCTTGATGCAAATCCACCACGACGCGCTCAGCATCAGCTTGCGACGAACCGTCCGCAAGCATGAGAGATGACGGGGCTACTCCTCCAGGCGCTTCACCCGCTTGATGAGGTCCGGAAGCTTCCTCAGCGCCGCCTTCTGGCGCTGATCGTCCATGTGGGGCTGGGCCGGGTAGCCGCCGTAGGTCTTGCCGCCCTCGAGGTCGGCGGTCGCGCCGGTACGGGCGGCAAACACCGCCTGGTCTCCGATCTTGACGTGACCCGCCACGCCCGCCTGGGCGGCCATGACGACGTATTTCCCGGTCTTCGAGCTGCCGGCCACGCCGGTCTGGGAAACCAGCAGGTTGTGTTCTCCAATCTGCACGTTGTGGGCGATCTGCACGAGGTTGTCGATCTTGCTGCCGGCCCCGATCACCGTCCGCCCGAAACGCGCGCGGTCGATGGTGGTGTTGGCACCGATCTCGACGTCGTCCTCCAACACCACGATGCCAATCTGGTCCATCTTCACATGACGACCCTCGACGGTCTCGTAGCCGAAGCCGTCCGACCCGATCACCGCGCCAGGTTGCACGATCACGCGGTCGCCGAGCACGCAGCGTTCACGAATGGAAACCAGCGCATGCAGCAGGCAGTCGCTGCCGATGACGACCTTCTCGCCGACCACGACGTTCGGCCCGATCTCGGTGCCGTCGCCGATCACCGCCCCGGCCATCACGACCGCGCCGGCGTGGATGCGGACCTTCGCCGGATCGAACCCGACGCTCTCGTCGATGATCGCCCGCGGATCAATGCCGGGCTCGAACACTCGCGCATGCGCCGCCGTGAAGTGCTTCACCGCCACGCCGAAGGCGAGCGAGGGATTCTCGACGGCAATCAAGGCCGCGGACTCCGGTCCGGCGGTCACCCCCGGCGGCACGAACACCGCCCCGGCCCGGGTTTCGAGAAACTGCTGACGG
This sequence comes from Haloferula sp. A504, assembly GCF_044385805.1. Taxonomy (NCBI): domain Bacteria; kingdom Pseudomonadati; phylum Verrucomicrobiota; class Verrucomicrobiia; order Verrucomicrobiales; family Verrucomicrobiaceae; genus Haloferula; species Haloferula sp. A504. Next base: position 437 of record NZ_JBISBU010000090.1, on the reverse strand, counting down.
TAGCGCTCGTTGCCGAGGAACGACAACTCGGAAGGCCCCGCCTCATCGAGCGCGGCGATGCCTTCGATCAAAAAAGAAGGCTCGCCCCGGACGATGTCTCCATCGACCTGACGGGCGAGCTCGGATAAAGTCAGGGCCACGGCCGGGGGGGCTTACTCGCCACCCTCTTCCGCGGGGGCTTCTTCCTCGGCGGGTGCCTCGGTCTCGGGCGGGGCGTCCTTGTTGAGGTCTTCAAGCAACACGGCGGTGATGTCCGTCGCGTCCTTGGTGTAGAGCAGGAAGGGCACCTGCGAGGTGCTCATGCCCGACTTGTCGAAGACGTAGTCGTAGTCCTCCTTTTTCGCCTCTTCCTCCACCAGCTTGCGGATCTCCTCGAGGATCCCCTTCATCCGCTGCACCATCTTCTCGTTGAGCGCCTGGTTGCGGCGCTGCAGGAA